>NZ_DATIRC010000183.1:0-37224 GCF_035470145.1 Romboutsia sp. | reverse complement strand
ATATTTAAAATTAACATTATTGATGTGAAAAATAAAAATAAAAAAACAAAAAGTAAATTAAGTAGAAGTAATATAAAAATAAAGATTTATGATGAAAAACTAAAGCTTAATAAAAATATAACAAGCATGATAAATGAAAGTTTAGATAAGAAACAAAATATACTACAAACTATAGTAGGAGAGTATAATAGGTGTACATTCATAGTAGATAGTGAAGGATATATATTGAATGAGGATAATGGTTTTTCTAAAATGTGGAAGGAATATTCAGAGTGTAAGTATAAAATAATTTTAAATACTTTTTTAGAGAATAGCATAAAAAATGCAAATGATTTTATAAATAGTATAAATAAAGTAAAACAAAAAGGTATAGAAATACATGGAGAATTAGAGGGGAATGATGGTAAAATTTTAAAGTGTACCTATGCTCCTTTTACGATAAGTAATAAAAATATAGGTGTTATTTGTGCAATGGTTGATATTACCTATCAAAAAAATAGTGAAATAAAAATCAAAGAAAATAACACAAAATACAGAAAAATAGTAGATAATATACCATACTCTATATTGATAACAGATGCAAACAATATACTATATAATAATAATAAAAATGAAAAAATAGACTTTGATAAAAATGACATAAAAAATATTATAGTAGAGACATCTACCAGTGGAGAAATGTATTATACCTGTGAAAATGACAAAGAGATTTGCTTAAATATTGATAGAGTAAGCTTTGATGATGGAAAAAGTGAAAAAAATTTAGTCGTTGTAAGAGATATAACACATTATAAAAAACTATTAAAAGATGTAGAATATAGCAAAAAGAAATATGAATCTCTAGTAAATGTAATCCCAGAGGGAATATATATATCAAACTATGAAAATAGATTAATTAATTATTCAAATCAAGTATTTTCAGAGTTAATAGATATAAACAGTGTAGATGAAATTAAATCTGACCATATGAATGAAAATATGGTTATAAATTTAGGGAAAAATAATAATGTTAAGTTTACAAGAAAAGTTATAACAAATAAATATGGCCAAGAAGTTGATATTGAGTGTGGTTCTATGTTGATAGAAGTGAATAAAAGGCTTAAAATAATTGGAATTGTAAGAGATATAACAGAACAAGTAAAATCAGAAAATATAGAAAGAGAAATAGAAGTAAAGAAAAAAGAAAATAAAATAAAAACAGAATTCTTTGTAAATATGTCTCATGAACTAAAGACGCCATTAAATGTTATATCATCATCAAATCAATTATTAGAAGTAATGAATAAAGATTATATAAATAAAAATCCGGATAGTGAAATTTCTAAAACTGTAGAAATAGTAAAAAAACACACATATATGTTAATGGGATTAATTAATAATGTAATGGACTTAGCAAAATTAGAATCTCAATTCTATCAATCTAAAGCGGATTACTACAATATAGTTAGTGTTGTGGAAGATGTATGTGATGAATTTAATAAGTATGTAAAAGTAAATAATATAGAAATTTTATTTGATACAGATGAAGAAGAAAGAATAGCTAATGTGGATCCGAATGATATTGAAAAAATAGTTTTAACTTTATTATCTATGGTCATAAGATATTCATATCCAGATAGTATGATATGGGTTGATTTAAGTAGTGTTAAAGATAAAACTATAATAACTATTAAAAATGAAGGTGGATATAATTATAATAGATATATAAATGATCAGGAAAGAAGGAGTTTAGATATTGGTATAACTGTAGCGAAATTAATGATAGAGTTATACAAAGGTAACATAGACATAAATATAGGATCTAAAAAAGATATTAAAATAAACATAGAAATAGAAACTAATGGAGAAGTGAATAACTATAAAAAAAGGATAAAATCAAATGGAGATGATTTTATTTATACAGAATATCTAAGAATGTGCAATTTCTAACAATTAATGGTATAAATTAATAATAAAATGATAATAAAAAAGATAGGAGTATACATGAATATAAATTCGACAACTAAAATAATAGGTCTTTTAGGACATCCAGTTAAACATAGCTTTTCACCAAATATACATAATTATTTATTTGAAAAATATAGTCAAGATAATATTTACTGCTGTTTTGATGTAGAAGAAGAAAAAATAAAAGAAGGTATAGAAGGTATAAAATCACTAGGTATAAAAGGGTGTAATGTTACTATACCTCATAAAGTTAATATAATAACATATCTAGATAATATTGATAATAAGGCAAGGTTAATAGGCGCTGTAAATACTATAAAAAATGAAAATGGAATTTTGAATGGATATAATACAGATGGATTAGGGTTTGTAAAATCTATTTTAGACAAAGGCTATGATTTAAAAAACAAAAAAATAATGATAATAGGAGCGGGAGGCGCGTGTAGGAGTATAGCTATAGAATTAGCTTCAATAGATGTTTCATCGATAGATATTAGAAATAGAAGTATAAATAAAGCTAATGAAATAGTTGATATAATAAAGAATAATTTTAATACGAAAATTTTATGCTCGCCTAAATCTATAGATGAAAAAGATTTAAATAATATAGATATATTAATAAATACAACGCCGATAGGTATGGAAAGTGATTTATCTCCTGTTGATGAAAAATTAACCCCAAGTAAAAATATACTAGTATGTGATATAGTGTATAAACCTCATAATACTGCTCTTATAAAATGGGCTAAAAAAAATGGACTAGAAGTTATACATGGAATAGATATGCTTATAAATCAAGCATTACATGCATTTTATATATGGACTGGAATTAATCCTAGCAAAGACGATGAAGAACATATAAAAGACCTTTATAACAAAACTATTGAAAAATAAAAATTCGTTTTATTAATATTGGCTACGGTGAGCCTTTAAATTAATTATTGAGGAGAAACAATTGAAATTAAAAAAAGAAGGGTTTATAACAATTGAATGTATAATTAGTATATCTATAATCTGTATGGGTATACATATCATTTCAACTTGCTTATATAATAGCTATTGTTCTATAAATTATAATAAAGAACAATTTGAAATGCTAAATATAGCTAATTCAAAAATAGAAGAAACTAAATATAGCGTTAAAAACAATAGGTTATCAACATTAGAAAATAATTATACTATAGAAAATGAATATGGTTATACAGTAAATACAATTGTAGAGAAGGATAGATATTATTATCAATGTTATAAAGTAAATGTAGATGTATCAAATGGTAAAAATAATATAAAACTTAAAAGTTATGTATTACAACAATAAGGGATCCGTATTAGTAACTACATTGATAATATTTTCTATTATAGTAACAATGTCAATGACGTGTATAGGTTTACACTATAGTAATTCTAAAATTTTCAACCTAGAATACAAAGAAGTGAACATAAAAGAGATTGGTTATGGATCAATTGATATAGTGCATAGTAACATACTAAGAGAGGTTGAGTTTGTATTACAAAATACGTCTAATAAAGATGAATTTAATAATTATTTCTTAGGAAATAAATTTTTGAGCAATATAAAGGATGTATCAAAAAGTGAGCTAAATGGAGTTTTAGTAAATATACCAACTAAAATAAAAATAGATAATATAAATGGACTTTTAGAGTTTAATATTATCAGCACAGTAAGAGATGATATTTATATTAAAAAGTTTCAAGCTAGTGTTAAAATAAAAAATCCTTTTTTTAGCCAAGTAGTGACTAAAAAAGATGAAATTTCAGAAGGAAATATAAGTGATACAATACAAGTTCATCAGGGTAAGTTATATGAAAATGAAGGGAATTATAAACAAGAACATATTGAAAATTTAAATATATTACATAAAACTGAAAAACAAATAAGAGAATTTGATATAAATAAAATCGTTACAGTATATAACTATAAGGAGATATAAAATTATGAAAAGAGAAGGAATGTGACATTAGTAGAATTAGTCATAACAATAAGTATAATGCTATTAATATCAACGTTATGCTTTTCGAAAGATGATTTAAATAAACATCAAATAAATTCATTTACAAAACAACTTTGTTCAGATATAAGATATGTGAGAAAGTGTAATATGCTAGGGGATTTTAAAACGTATATATATTATAAAAAAAATCAAGAAATTAGTAGTTATGTTTTAAGATCTAAAGGAAATGATATGAAAGAAATCGAGTTACCTAGTGAAATAAACTTAGAATATGGAGAAAGTAAAATACGATTTAAAAGTGATGGATCTCCAGATCCAAAGGGACAAACTATAAAAGTTTACAATAATAAAATAAAAAAAGAAATAACAATAGTTCCTGTGAGTGGAAGAGTACTTTTGAAAGAAGGCAAGTATGAAACGTAGAGGTGGGTATTTACTTCTAGAAAGTATAATTTCAATATCAGTTATACTAATAATAATGTCTATATTATATTATTTATTATTTTTTAGTTATAATATTAAAACTAAATTTGAAGATAAAGTAGAATTACAACAACAAGCTAATGAAATTACTAAGTATATAGAAAATATTATAGGCAATTCTAAAGGTATAATTAGTATAGATTCAAAGTACTCAAACTATGAAGGTAATCTAATAAATGCAACATCTATAAAGTGTAAATATAAAAATGGAATAAAAGATAAAGAAATTAGCTTAAAGGAAGATTTAAATAAGCTTTTTATAAATACTCTTAATGATAATGGGACAGCTGAACGAGGAGGATATGAAATAGGAGATTATATAGATAATATATATGTATATATGTATGAAAATGGCAAGTTTATAAAGATAAAGTTAGAGTTATCAAAAAATGATGAAAAATTTGACACAGAGTTTAATATAAATATAAGGAATTTTAAGGGGGATAGTATGTGAGAATAATATTAATTGGATTTATGGGATCAGGAAAAACTGTAGTTGGCAAATCATTAGCAAATAAACTTAATATAAAATTTATAGATATGGATACTGAAATAGAAAAAAGAGAGAAAAAAACTATATCTAATATATTCAAAGAACATGGAGAAGATTATTTCAGAAAATTAGAAAGTAATTTATTAAAAGGCTTAGTAGAAGAAGATAATGTAGTAATCTCAACTGGTGGCGGCATAATCACAAGACAGGAAAATATAGATATATTAAAGAGAGAGAAAAAAGTTATTTTTTTAGATGCAAATGTACAAACCATACAAAAAAATGTATCTAAAGAAATAAATAAGCGCCCTTTACTTAAAGAAAGTAACAGTATATATGATACAATAAATAGTCTTTTAAGAAAAAGATATGATAAATATAATAGTATTTGTGACATGAAAATAAGTATAAATGATAAGAATATAAATGATGTAGTTAGTGAAATACTTGTTTACATTAGATAATATGTGATATTATATAATGGTAAAAGTTTGTAATCGAATAGTCGGGGGTATTTATGAAAATCATAGTAATTAATGGACCAAACTTAAATATGTTAGGTAAAAGAGAGAAAGACATATACGGTAAAAATACTTTAAATGATTTAGAGAAATATATTAAAGAAAAATTTAAAGGATTAGAAAATACTATAACTATAGATTTTTTTCAAAGTAATCATGAAGGATATATAATAGATAAAATACATGATGCTATGAAAAAATATGATGCAGTAGTTATAAACCCAGGTGCTTTTACTCATTATAGCTATGCTATTCATGATGCTATTAAAGCTATAGATATTGATGTAGTAGAAGTTCACATATCTAATATCCATCAAAGAGAAGAATTTAGGCAAAAAAGTGTTACAGCAAGTGCTTGTATAGGACAGATATCTGGATTTGGATTTGATAGCTATATACTTGGAATAAAAGCTTTAATAAATAGAAAAAATACTTTATACTAAGCTAAATTACATAAAGTATATTAATATAACTTGACAAGATTACAATAGGATATATAATTGAAAAAGGTATGGTGATAATAGATACATATAAGTAAATTGCAAATTTTATATAAGTATTTGTCTCAGATTAAAATTAACGTTTTGATTATAATATATAATAGAAATGATTTAGTCATGAGTATCGCCACAGAATAATAAAATAAAATTATTTTTATATGGAGGGACAAAAATGGTATCAGCAAGTGATTTTAGAAAAGGTATAACATTTGAAAAAGATGGACAACCATGTTTAATAGTTGATTTCCAACACGTTAAACCAGGGAAAGGTGCAGCGTTCGTAAGAACTAAATACAGAAACTTAAAAAGTGGAGCAATAAGAGAGGAAGCTTTTAACCCAAGTGATAAATTCCCTAAAGCTCATATAGATACAAGACAAATGCAGTACTTATATAATGATGGAGAACTATACTACTTCATGGATGAAGAAACATTTGATCAAGTACCTTTAGACTATGTTCAAGTTGAAGACGCTATAAAGTTCTTAAAAGAAAATGAAGTTGCTACAATAAGATTTTATCAAGGTCAAGCTTTCCAAGTTGAAGCTCCAAACTTTGCAGAATTAGAAGTTGTAGAAACAGAGCCAGGAATAAAAGGTGATACTGCAAGTAACGTAACTAAAGCAGCTACAGTTGAAACTGGAGCAGTTGTTCAAGTTCCTTTATTCATAAATCAAGGAGATAAAATAAAGATAGACACTAGAACTGGAGAATATTTATCAAGAGTTTAAGAATTTATGTATAAAAAGCTTGTATATCTTAATAATAAAGATGTACGGGCTTTTAATTTATATATAAAAGAAAGAGAGGGGTATTTATGAAATATTTATATGAAGAAGTTGCATACCTAAAAGGATTAGCTGAAGGACTAGAGATAAGCGCTGAAAGTAAGGAAGGGAAAATAATACATAAGATAGTAGATGTATTGGAAAGTTTTGCAGATGCAATAGTAGAACTAGATGAAGAACAAGCTGATTTAGCAGAATATGTAGAATCTATTGATGAAGACTTATCAGATGTAGAAGATGACATATATGAAGATGATGATGAAGAGGATGAGCTTAGTTTCATAGAAATGGAATGCCCAAATTGTGCAGATTTAGTAGAAGTAGATGAAGAACTATTATATGATGATGAAGTCGATGTAGTTTGTCCAAATTGTCAAGCGATTATATTATCAGCAGATGATGATGATTGTATGTGCATAGACTGTTGTGATGATTTAGATGAAAATTAAATAGATAATAAAGGCCTATGAGATATTAATCTCATAGGCCTTTCTATAACTAAATAATTTTAAGTAGTGTATGTAATAGAGTGCATATGAAATATTTTATAAACACATCGTCAAAGTCTCATATCGTTCACAATATGAGTAAAGCGAATTTTTGAGCAATAGTGTTGGCGATATGAGCGAAGCGAATTTTATTTTGCAATACTTCTAGAAAAATAGTACACTATAATCTAGAGATAATTAACTCGGAGGTAGTAGAATGAAAATAAACAAAAAAATATCAGATATTATAGATAAGTTTGAAAATATAATAGACTATAAATTTGAAAATAGAGAATACATATTGGAGGCGCTAACTCATAGCTCATATTCTAATGAAAATAAAGACTATGATTTTAATGAGAGATTAGAGTTTTTAGGTGACTCAGTTTTAAGTATAGTTGTAAGTGAGTATTTATTTAAAAAAGAGACTAACCTTCCTGAAGGAGAGTTAACTAAATTAAGAGCAAACATAGTATGTGAAGAATCATTAAGTGATGCGGCTAATGAAATAAATCTTGGTGAACATATGCTATTAGGTAAAGGTGAGGAAGCTACTGGAGGAAGACAAAGAATATCAATTCTTGCAGATGCATTTGAAGCGGTAATAGCAGCTATATATTTGGATGGTGGTTTAGAAAGCGCTAGAAAATTTATATTAAGTTATATGGAAAATATAATATGTGACTCTAGAAAAGGAAAAATATTTAGAGATTATAAAACGCATCTTCAAGAGGTACTACAAGGAAAAGGCGAAAGTAATATATGGTATAAACTAATGGAAGAAAAAGGTCCAGATCATAATAAGAGATTTGTTATGCAAGTTGGTATAAATGAAAAAGTATTAGGTGTGGGAGAAGGTAAAAGCAAAAAGGAAGCGGAACAATTAGCTGCAAAAGTGGCGCTAAAAGATATCGTATAGACTAAATAAAGATTATCAAAAGGATGATGTTAAATGAAAAAAAGAATAATTCCAATATTCGTACCTCATAAAGGATGTCCGCATGATTGCATTTTTTGTAATCAAAAGAAAATTACAGGTGTAAGTACAGATATGACAAGTAATGATGTAAGAAATATTGTTGAAGAATATTTAACTACAATAGATAAGGACGCACAAGTAGAAATTGCATTTTTTGGAGGAAGTTTTACAGCAATAGATGTAGAGATACAAAAAAGTCTATTATCTGTAGCAAAAGAATATATAGATAAAGGTGTTGTTCATGATATTAGAATGTCTACAAGACCTGATTGTATAAATCAAGAAATACTTTCTATGCTAAAGGAATATAAGGTTAGTATAATTGAATTAGGGGTACAATCACTTGATGAGGATGTGTTAAGGGAGAGTATAAGAGGACATCATGCAAATGAAGTATTTGTAAGCTCTAGGTTGATAAAAGAAAATAAAATACAATTAGGACTTCAAATGATGGTTGGATTACCATCGGATACAGAAGAAAAGTGTATAAGTACAGCTAAAAAATTTATAGAATTAAATCCAAATTGCGTAAGAATATATCCTACATTAGTAGTTAAAGAAACTGGTTTGGAAGACTTACTAAGAAGAAAGAAATACAATCCATTTTCACTAGGAGAAAGTATACAAATAGTAAAGAAACTTTTAGCTTTATTTTATGTTAATAATATCAATGTAATAAGAGTAGGCCTGCAAGCTACAGATGATATACAATTAGGAAAAGCAGTAGTTGATGGGCCATATCATCCAGCATTTAGAGAGTTAGTTGAAGGTGAGATGATAAAGGACTATTTAAAAAATATTGTTATAGAAAATAAAGTTACAAGTAGTATTATAGTAAAAACAAATAAAAAGAATGTATCTAAAATAATAGGAAATAAAAAGTGTAATAGTCTTTATATGAAAAATGAGTTAAGTGTAAATTTAAAAACACAAGAAGAACATATTGATATAGATAAATTAGAAATTGTATTAGATAATGATAAAATAATTAAGACAGATTTTAAAGATATCTATGCAAGTTTATATGACATTTACAACCTTTAGTTTTAGCATTGAAGGGAGAGATAAAATTGTATTTAAAAAGATTAGAATTAAAAGGGTTTAAATCCTTTCCTACAAAAACAGATATAGTATTTAAAGAAGGGATAACAGCTATAGTAGGGCCTAATGGTAGTGGTAAAAGTAATATATCAGATGCTATCAGATGGGTTCTAGGGGAGCAAAGTATAAAAAGTCTTAGAGGAGACAAACTTGAAGATGTAATATTTGCAGGAACTGATACTAAAAAACCAATGAATTATTGTGAAGTTGCTCTTACAATAGATAATTCAGATAATAAGTTAGATTTAGACTTTAATGAAGTTACGATAAAAAGAAGAGCATATAGAAATGGAGAAAGTGCCTTTTTCTTAAATAATAAAAGCTGCAGACTTAAAGATATAAAAGAAATACTATTAGATACAGGGATTGGTAAAGATGGGTATTCAATTATAGAGCAAGGAAAAGTTGACGAGATACTTAGCAATAATCCTGTAAATAGAAGAAAAGTATTTGATGAAGCTTGTGGTATATCTAAATTTAGATATAAAAAGCAAGAAGCTGAGAGAAATCTAAAAAACACAAAGGAAAACTTAGAGAGAATAAATGATATTTATGTTGAAATTGAAAATCAACTAAAGCCTCTTTTTAATCAACAGCAAAAAGCTAAAAGATATATAGAAATTAGTGATAAGTTAAAAAATATAGAAGTTAATAGTTATATAAGAGAAATAGAAGAATTAGAAAGAGAATTAGATGAGGTAAATAAACATAGTAAATTATTAGAAAATCAGTCTAAGGAAATAGAAAAACAAAAATCACTTATAGAAAAAAGTTTTAATAGTACAAATAAAGAAATAGAAGATATGAATGAAAGTATTAATAAAGCTCAAGATTATATAAATAGTATTAAATCTGTAATATCTCAAAAGGACGCTCAAGTAAATATCATAAATGAAAGAATAAAAAATCATAAAAACGAAACAGAAAGAAATTATAAAGAATTAAGTGAAATAAAAGAAAAATTAAGAAATAATGAAGAAAGTACAAATGATTTAAAATTAAAAAAAGTAGAAAATGAAGAAAAGTTAAATGTTTTAGAAGAAAAGATAAGTGAATTAGATGAATTAAATAGCAATAAAAAAGATAAAATTAAAGATATAAATAACCATGTAGAAAGTTTAAAAGATGACATAATAAACCTTTTGAATAAAAAGCAAGAAGCTAGTAGTAAATTATCTACTCTTACTGCTAATATGGAAAACATAAATTCTAGAACAGAAAATATAGATTTAGATATAAAAGAAATAAATAATGAAATAAACAAAAAAACTATTGACCTAAATAAAGATAAGTCTAGATTTGAAGATAAAAAAGAACAATTAATTAAGTTAAAGATTAAAGAAAGTGAAATAAATAAAAACTTAAACGATTTAACTACAATAAACAATGAATTAGATAGAAAGCTTCAGAATAATAAATATAGTTTAAATGATTACAATTCTAAGGTTAGTATTTATATTGAAATGGAAAATCATAATGAAGGTTTTAATAAAGGTGTAAAAGAAGTTCTTAAAAATAAGAACTTACAAGGTATACACGGAGCATTAGGACAGGTTATAGGTGTAAATGCTGAATATGAAAAGGCTATAGAATCAGCACTTGGTGCATACATGCAAAATATAATTACTAGTGATGAAAGTAGTGCTAAGATTGCTATTAACTATTTAAAGAAAAATAACTTAGGAAGAGTAACCTTCTTACCTCTAAATATTATTAAATCTAATAAAATAGATGTAAGAAACATTAGAAGTAACGCTAAATTTATAGGTGTGGCAAGTGATTTATTATCCTATGATGAAAAGTATAGAAACATAATTGAAAATATACTTGGAAGAACTATAGTAATAGATAGTATAGATAATGGTATTAAGTTTGCAAAGGAAACAGGTCATAAATATAAAGTTGTTACGTTAGATGGAGAGATATTAAATCCAGGAGGTTCTTTAACTGGAGGAAGTTTTAGGACTAATGGAAATATATTATCTAGAAAAAGACTTATAAATGAATACTCTGAAAAAATTAAGAAAGTTAAACAAGAAATTGAATTACTAATAAATAAAAAAGAAGAATGTAATAAAAATATGCTTGTGACACGAGATAGCATAGATCAATTAGACAAAAATATAAAAGAGATTGATAAAACTGTAATAATTGAAAACTCTTATATAAATAGAGTAGAAGCTGAGATAAAATCTCTACAAATGAGT
This sequence comes from Romboutsia sp., assembly GCF_035470145.1. Classification (GTDB taxonomy): domain Bacteria; phylum Bacillota; class Clostridia; order Peptostreptococcales; family Peptostreptococcaceae; genus Romboutsia_D. The sequence goes on along the minus strand of NZ_DATIRC010000183.1, from coordinate 25,745 downwards.
ATTAGTAAGTTAGAGAATGAAAAACAAGGTTTAGATTCTAATTTAAAATATACGATAGAAAAAACCAATACAGTTAAAAAAAATATACTAGAAATTGATAACAAATATAATCAAAATAAAGAAAAAATAGAAAAATTAACTATAGAGTTTAAAGAATCAAGTGGATCATATGAAAGTGATAAGCTAAAATATGATGAATTAAACCTAGAATTAGTAAAATATAAGCAAATATATGGAAATATATTAACAGACTTAAAAAGAATTGATAAAGAAAATGTAGAGTTAAAAGAAAAGGTAAATAACATACAAGAGACTTTGAAAATTCAGAAGGTAGAAACTTCTAAGTTAGAAGAAGAAATAGTTATAGAAGAAACAGAAAAAGTAAGTTTAAACAAACAGTTAGGAGATAATTATAGAAACTTAGAACATAAAAAAGTTTCTAAAGAAAGTTTGAAGCAAAACATAGAAGACTTAAATAGAGACTTAAAAACTACAGATAGACAGTATTTAGACTTAAAAGAAAGTTTATTTAAAGTTCAAGGAAAGTTAGAAAGATTTAAATCAACTCAAGAAACTTATATTAATAAACTTTTCGAAAAATATGAAATGACAGTAGTACAAGCTATGGAGATTAAGGATGATACTATAAACATAGATAAAAAGTTATTAGAAGGTTTAAAAAGAGAAATAAGAAGTCTCGGTAATGTAAATATGGATTCTATAAAAGAATATGAAGAAGTAAAAGAAAGATATGATTTTTATAGTGAACAAAAACAAGACTTAGAACAATCTATAGAAGCTATAGAAAAACTTATATCAGATTTAGAAGAAAATATGAAATCTGAATTTAATGTTAAATTTAAAGAAATAAATGAAAACTTTAAATATGTGTATAAAAGATTATTTGGTGGTGGTTACGGAGAACTTACTATCATAGACAAGCAAAATATCCTAGAAAGTGATATTGAAATAACAGCTCAACCACCAGGAAAAAAAATGAAAAACTTAAATCTTTTATCAGGAGGAGAGAAAGCTCTTACAGCAATAAGTATACTTTTCTCAATACTATTAGCTAAGCCAACTCCATTTTGTATATTAGATGAAATAGAAGCTCCGCTAGATGATGCAAATATATTTAGATTTGGAGAATTCTTAAAAGAATTATCTAAAGATACTCAATTTATATCTGTAACTCATAGAAGAGGTCCTATGGAAGCTTCGGACTATATATATGGTGTAACTATGCAAGAAAAAGCAATATCTAAAATTTTAAGTTTAAAGTTAAACGAAGCAGAAGAAATGACAGACATAATTTAAATTTACTTAGCAAGCAATAAAAATTTTCTGCTTGCTAAGTAATTACATAATTAAAAATAAATATAACATTGCATTTGGGAGGTAAATAAGTGTTTAAAAAATTATTTAAATTAGGTAAGAAAAAAGAAGAAAATAAAGAAGAAGCAAAAGTAAATGAATTTGAAAATAATGAAGATGATACTCAAAGCAAAGAAGAAAATAGGATAGATGAAGTTAAAGAAGTTGAATCTGGAAAAGAAAATATAGTTTTAGATAACAATACAATAGAAAAGATTAACAAGGAACTAATAGTAGAAGAAAAAAATGAAGAGGCTATAGAGGAAGTAATTATAACAGAAGATATAGAAGTTGAAAATATGGTTGAACCAACTGAAAAAGAAGAAATTAAAATCGAAGAAGTAAAAGAAGAATATACTAATGAAGATATATTTGAACCAGAAGTAAAGGGAGAAGAAACACAACAAGAAAAGAAAGTTAGTTTATTTGATAGATTAAAGCAAGGACTAACAAAAGCTAAACAAGGAATAACAGATAGAATAGATGATGTATTAAAATCATATACAAAGGTAGACGAAGAATTATTAGAAGAATTAGAAGAGATACTAATAACTGCAGATGTTGGTGTAAATACTACTATGAATATAATAGAGCAACTTAGAAATAAGATAAAACAAAAAGGTATTACAGACCCAATGGATGTTAGAGTAGAGCTTAAGAATATAGTAGAAGAAATATTAACAAATGATAATTCAACATTAAATATAGAACATTCTCCTACTATAATACTTATGGTAGGTGTAAATGGAGTTGGAAAAACAACTACAATAGGTAAGTTAGCAAATAGATATAAACAAGAAGGTAAAAAAGTATTACTAGCAGCAGGTGATACATTTAGGGCAGCAGCTATAGAGCAGTTAGAAGTATGGGCTCAAAGAAGTAATGTTGATATAATAAAACATCAAGAAGGAGCAGATCCAGGAGCAGTAGTATTTGATGCTGTTAAAGCTGCTAAGGCTAGAAATGTAGATTTATTAATTTGTGATACTGCAGGTAGGTTACATAATAAAGCTAATCTTATGAATGAACTTGGAAAAGTATTCAAAATAGTAGATAGAGAATTCCCTGAAGCGAAAAGAGAAGTACTATTAGTAGTAGATGCAACAACTGGTCAAAATGCAGTAGTTCAAGCTAAAACATTTAAGGAAGTAGCAGATATAACTGGTATAGTTTTAACTAAGCTTGATGGTACTGCAAAAGGTGGAGTAGTTCTTGCTGTTAAGAGTGAAGTTGATGTTCCTGTAAAACTTATAGGAGTGGGAGAAAAAGTAGAAGATTTACAAGATTTTGATGCAAAAGCATTTTCTGATGCTTTATTTGGGAATTAATTAGCCTTTTTAAGTAAAATGTTAACAATACACTATAAAATAAACTAGAAATAAATTAAAAAAATTCTGTATTGACAAGATGACCTATATAATATAAAATACAATGTGTAAAGTAATTAACCTTTACAGTATATCGCTGGGAAGTGTAAGAGATGAATATAGAAAAAATGGTTGAGATTGGGTTATTATTTGAACAATATAAAGAATTATTGACTGATAAGCAAAAAGAAATAGTTTCATTATATTATGAAGAAGATTATTCTTTAGGTGAAATCAGTGAAAATTTAAATGTATCTAGGCAAGGTGTTTATGATACGTTGAAACGTTCAGAGAAAATACTAAAAGATTATGAGAATAAATTGAAATTAGTATATAAACTTCAAGAACAGGAAAAAATCGTCAAAATTATAGTAGATAAAATTGTTGACATTAAACAAGATTTATTGCAAAATAGAGATTGTGCTAATTTAATCCCTAAGCTAGAAAATATAGAAGATGTATGTAGGGAGATGTTAAAATGATATTTGAAGGATTATCTGATAAACTACAAGGAGCACTTGGTAAGTTAAAATCTAAAGGAAAACTTACTGAAAAAGATGTAAAAGATGCTATGAGAGAAGTTAAACTTGCTCTTTTAGAAGCAGATGTTAACTTTAAAGTAGTTAAAGATTTTATAAAAAAAGTTCAAGAAAGATGTGTTGGACAAGAAGTTATGGAAAGTTTAACTCCTGCACAACACGTAATTAAAATAGTAAATGAAGAACTTACAAGCTTAATGGGTGATGTATCTAGTAAAGTAATGATATCTTCTAAGCCACCAACAGTAATAATGATGGTCGGACTTCAAGGAGCAGGAAAGACTACAACATCTGGTAAACTTGGAGGGTACTTTAAAAAACAAGGAAAAAGACCTTTACTTGTTGCATGTGATATTTATAGACCAGCGGCTATAAAGCAGTTACAAGTTGTTGGAGAAAAATTAGATATACCAGTATTTAACATGGGCGATAAGGAAAGTCCAATAAATATAGCGAAAGCAGGATTAAGTCATGCTTTAAAAAATAACAATGACTTAGTTATTATAGATACAGCAGGTAGACTTCACATAGATGAAACTTTAATGGATGAATTAAAATCAATTAAAAGTGAAGTTAAACCTCATGAAATACTTTTAGTTGTAGACTCTATGACAGGTCAAGATGCAGTAAATGTAGCAGAAAGCTTTAATGAAACTCTTGGTGTAGATGGAGTAGTATTAACTAAACTAGATGGAGATACTAGAGGTGGAGCAGCACTTTCAATAAGAGCTGTAACACAAAAGCCTATAAAGTTTATAGGTATGGGAGAAAAATTAGATGATTTAGAACTTTTCCACCCAGATAGAATGGCATCTAGAATATTAGGAATGGGAGATATCCTAAGTCTAATAGAAAAAGCACAAGAAAGTATGGATTTGGATAAAGCTAGGGAGTTAGAACAAAAAATCAAAAAACAAGATCTTGATTTTGAAGACTTCTTACAACAAATGGAACAAATTCAAAATATGGGGCCTCTTGATAAAATACTAGGAATGATGCCAGGTATGGGAAATATAAAAGACCAACTTGGTGATGTAGACTTAAATGGTAAAGAAATGAAAAGAACAAAAGCCATTGTACAGTCTATGACAGTAGAAGAAAGAAGAAACCCAAGCATATTAAATGCTTCTAGGAAGAAAAGAATAGCTAGAGGTAGTGGAACTAGTGTCCAAGATGTAAACAGGCTGATAAAACAATTCAACGAAATGAAGAAAATGATGAAGATGTTTACAGGCTCACAAAAAAGTATGAAGAAAAGGGGCGGTTTTGCCGGACTTCCTTTCTTTAAATAAATAATAGACAAAAATTTTCGGAGGTGACTGTAATGGCAGTTAAAATAAGATTAAAGAGAATGGGATCAAACAAGAAGCCTTTCTACAGAATAGTAGTAGCTGATTCAAGATCTCCAAGAGATGGAAAGTTCATAGAAGAGATAGGATTCTACAATCCAGTTTCTCAACCAAAGCAAGTTAAAATAAACGATGAGAAAGCTGTAAAGTGGTTATCAAATGGTGCTCAACCAACTGATACTGTAAAAACTTTATTAGTTAATAACGGAGTAATGGAAAAATTCGAAGCTTCTAAAAAATAATAATTTTAATTAGGAGATGAGTGTATGAAAGAGCTAGTGTTAGATATAGCTAAAGCTCTAGTTGATAATCCTGAAGGTGTAGTAGTTGAAGAAACAAAGGAAAAGGATGAAATAATCTTAAAACTTAAAGTTTCTCAAGATGACATGGGTAAGGTTATCGGAAAGCAGGGCAGAATAGCTAAAGCTATAAGAACTGTCGTAAAATCTGCTGCAAATAGAGAAAATGTTAAAGTTTCTCTTGAGATAGTATAGAAGGATTAGGTATATACCTAATCCTTTTTGTATATAATCACAAAGGAATAAAAGATATGAATTATACACAAAATAAGATCAATTCAAAGCGTAAGGAGAAGCACTAAAATGGATAAGTTAACACACTTTAAAATAGGACAAATAGTTAATACTCAAGGCTTAAAAGGTGAAGTGAGAGTATATACTTATACTGATGATATAGATAGATTTGATGAGTTAGAAACTTTTTATTTAGGTAAAGACCGTGAAAAAACATGGGAAGTAGAAAAGGTTAGATACAAAGGGAATATGGTAATAATGAAAATAAAAGGCATAGACAGAGTAGAAGATGCTGAAAAATTAAAAAATAAATTTATGTATGTATCAAGAGAAGATAGTAGAGAATTACAAGAAGGTGAATTCTTTATATCTGATATGATAGGTATGGATGTATATACAGTAGATGGAGAACACATAGGAGTATTAGATGAAGTACTTCAATATGCGGCTAATGATGTATATGTTGTAAAAGGAGCAGACAATAAAGAATATATGATACCAGCTATGATGAAGTTTGTTCCTACTATAGATATGAACGAAAGAAAAATGATAATAGACCCTATTAAGGGAATGTTAGATTAGGAGATAATATGAGATTTCATATAATGACTCTTTTCCCAGAGATATTTAACTCATATATGAGTGAGAGTATAATGAAAAGAGCTGTGGAAAAAGAAAAAGTAGAAGTATACGTATATAATATTAGAGATTTTTCTACTAACAGACACAAAAAAGTAGATGATTATCCATTTGGAGGAGGAGCTGGTATGGTAATGACTCCTCAACCTATATACGACACATATAAGCATATTATAGATATACATAATATAAAAGAGCCTAGGGTTATTTACTTAACTCCTAAAGGAAAAGTACATAATCAAGGTATAGCAGAAGATTTTTCTAAATTAGATGATATAATTCTTTTATGTGGACACTATGAAGGTGTAGATCAAAGAATTATAGATTTAATTGTAACGGATGAAATATCTATAGGAGATTATGTATTAACAGGTGGAGAACTTCCGGCATTAATATTAATTGATTCTATATCAAGGCTTATACCTGGTGTATTAAATCAAAATGAGTCATTTGAAGAAGAATCTTTTAAGGATAATTTGCTAGAATATCCTCATTATACAAGGCCAAGAGAGTTTATGGACTTAGAAGTTCCAGATGTTTTATTATCTGGAAATCATAAGAATATAGATAAGTGGAGAAATGACGAATCTATTAGAATTACTAAAGAAAGAAGACCGGATTTGTACAAAAAAGCTTGTAAATAAATAAAATATATAGTATAATTTTAAATGTTGAAAAAATAAACGGGCATTCCTCTTTTTACACATATGAGGTAATTAAGAATGTCTATGATACTAGGAGGAAGAAAAATGAACGAATTATTAAGATCATTAGAACAAGAACAATTAAAGAACGAAGTTCCTAACTTTGGACCTGGGGACACTGTTAAAGTACACGTTAAAATAGTTGAAGGTAAGAGAGAAAGAATACAAATATTTGAAGGATTTGTATTAAAGAGACAAGGTGGAGGAATAAAAGAAACTTTCACTGTTAGAAAAATATCTTTCAACGTAGGTGTAGAAAGAACTTTCCCAGTTCATTCTCCAAGAATAGAGAAGATAGAAGTAACTAGAAAAGGTAAAGTAAGAAGAGCTAAATTAACTTACTTAAGAGGTAGAGTTGGTAAAGCTGCTAAGATAAAAGAAGCTAGAAACGCTAGATAATTAAACTTTACTATAAATTTAAAGGACTGATTTTGTCAGTCCTTTTTAATGTACATATTTATTTATGTAAAGAAAAGGATACTAAAAGATAGTATCCTTTTTAAAATTATATGTAAGAATGGATAATTTCTATATATAAGAAAAGGTTTAAAATGTAAACATTATAGAAATAATAGAAGTAGTACACTATAAAATATTAGACAAGCATAAAAAACAATAATATGGTATAATGTATAAGTTAAAGTAAAATGAGCGAAGTAGTTTACATAAAGGAGTGATAATTATGGCAAGAGGAGATAAGATGAGGGTCGATTACGATGAATATCTTGTGGACGACAATTTACATATAAACTGGTATCCGGGGCACATGAAGAAAACTAAGGATTTAGTTAGAGATAACTTAAAGTTGGTTGACGTTGTAGTAGAACTTTTAGATTCTAGAATACCGTTTAGTAGCAAAAATCCAGATATAGATAAACTTGCAGGAAATAAGCCTAGAGTTGTTATATTAAATAAATGTGATTTAGCGGATAGGGCTAAATTAGATAAATGGATAAAATATTATAAAGATCGTGGAATCAAAGCTATACCTATGGATACTATGAAAGGTGTAGGCTTAAATAAGATAGTGGATGAATGTAGAAATGCAGTTAAGGATAAGATGGATGCATTAATAGAAAAAGGTAGAAAAGAAAGACCGATAAGAATAATGATAGTTGGAGTTCCTAACGTAGGGAAGTCTTCTATTATAAATAAGTTAACGGGTAGAAAAAGTACTGTAACAGGAGACAAGCCAGGAGTAACTAAAGGTAAGCAATGGGTAAGATTAAAAGGAAATTTAGAGCTATTAGATACTCCAGGTATACTTTGGCCTAAATTTGAAGATCAAGAAGTTGCTCTTAACTTAGCATTCAGTAGAGCTATAAAAGATGAAGTATTAGATATAGAAACTTTAGCACTTAAGCTTATAGGAAAGCTTATGGTTATAGAGCCAGAAAAATTAAAAGCTAGATATAAGTTAGAATCTTTAGGTGAAACTGATTTAGAAACTATGAATATGATAGGTCGTAAAAGAGGGTTTATAACTGGAAGAAAAGAACTTGATTATACTCGTATAGCTACGACTGTTTTAAATGAATTTAGAGAAGGTAAAATCGGTAAAATAACTTTAGAAGTTCCAGAAGATATTAAATAGTAATTATAAGGTGGAGCGGGATTCTGTAAGAATCGTCTCCACCATTGAAATCAACAAAGATATTTAAAAATCTAGTACCAGTGTTTTCAGTAATGACTACTGATCTTTAAAATATATTACCATTGTTTTTAGAATCATCAAGTTATTAAAATGGACTAAAGTACCAAAGATTAAATGATGAATTAAATATAATTGAAAAGCTTAGAAATTTATGTTATACTTATCTTCGACAACAAAATGAGACAGTTCGTAACCATCCTGTCTATAAACAAAACTAGGATATACTACCATTTTGGGTAGGTTTTTTGTTTATAGGGCAGTTGTGCTCTTTTTTTGTGTCCTTTTTAATAATCTAAGGAGGATATTATTATGAAAAAAATAGGTTTAACTACTACTGTTCCTGTAGAAGTTTTACTAGCTGCAGGATACAAGCCAATAGATTTAAATAATCTTTTTATAACTTCTAAAGATTATTCGAAATATATAGATATAGCTGAAAGAGATGGATTTCCGAAAAGTTTATGTGCCTGGATAAAAGGAATATATGGAGCTTGCATAGAGAATGATATTAAGGAAATAGTTGGAGTTATGGAAGGTGACTGTTCTAATACAAAAGTACTTATAGATGTACTTAAGTTAAGGGGTATTAAAGTCTATCCATTTTCATTTTCTCACAGCCATAAAATACAAGATGTAGAAAATGAAATAAATAAATTTATGAATGTTTTTGGTGTGGAAATTGAAGATGTTGAAAATGTAAGAAAGAGATTAAGTAGAGTAAGAAATTTATCAAAAGAAATTGATAAGTTAACATATATAGATAATAAAGCTAATGGATTTGAAAATCATTTATATCAAGTAAGTTTAAGTGATTTTAATGGTGATGTAGATAATTTTGAAGATGAGCTTAAAAATGTTATCTCAAATATTAGAAAAAGAAAGCCTGACGAGAAAAAAATTAGATTAGGATATATTGGAGTTCCTCCTATGACGGGAGATTTATATGAATTTGTAGAGATGTTTGATGCTAAATTTGTATACAATGAGGTTCAAAGAGAGTTTGCTTTTCCAAGATGCGATAAAGCAATAAATATATATGAACAATATTATGATTATACTTATCCTTATGACATTGATTTTAGAATACTTGAATTAAAAAAGCAAATAATAGAGAGAAAGCTAGATGGTATAATTCACTATACTCAAGCTTTTTGTCATAAAGCTGTTGAGGATATTGTTTTAAAGCAAAAACTAGATATCCCTATATTAAATATTGAAGGGGATAAAATAAATATATTAGATGCTAGAACTAAGCTTAGACTAGAAGCTTTTCTTGATATGCTGTCAGATTTAAAGGGAGGGCTTATATGAGAACATTAGGAATAGATCTTGGTAGTAGAGAAGTGAAGATTGTAGTAATGGAAGATGATAAGATAATTAAAAAGCAAAAGATAAGTACAATGTCTTTTTATAGAGATTATTGCAGTTTTGATGGAAAGATTATTGTAGACTTAAATAAGCTTAATATAGATAATATTGATAGAGCTGTATCAACAGGATATGGTAGAAATAATACAGACCTTAATAAATTTACAGCAATAAATGAAATTAAAGCTCATGTTTATGGTGCTTTTTATCAAACAGGATTAAAAGATTTTATTCTTTTAGATGTAGGTGGACAAGATGTCAAAGTAGTTAAGGTTGAAAAGGGAATTGTTACAGATTTAGAGCTAAATGAAAAATGTGCTGCTTCTTGTGGTAGGTATTTAGAAAATATGGCAAATGTATTAGAAATGTCTTTAGATGAAATGAGTAAATATTATGAAAATCCTGTAGAGCTTAATTCAACATGTGCAGTATTTTCTGAATCAGAACTTATTGGAAAAATAGCTGAAGGAATTAGTGTAGAAAGATTATGTTCAGGAGTTAATTATTCTTTATATAAAAGATTAAAACCACTTTTAACAAAATTTAAAGGAAGACAATTAGTATTAACTGGTGGCGTTGCTAATAATATTGGAATAAGGAAGTACCTTAAAAATGATTATGATGAGATAGTTTTTGTTGAGGATACTCAGTTTAATGGAGCAATCGGATGTTGTTTTTATGCAAATAATTTTACGAGATAATTTTAGGAGGAGTATATATGTATATATTAAAGGCAGAACATAGTTTTGATAGTGCGCATTTTCTTTCAGGCTATAAAGGTAAATGTGCTAATATTCATGGACATAGATGGAGAGTACAAATTGAGGTTCAATCAGAAACATTAGTAAATGGTGGACAGCTTGATGGAATGGTAATAGATTTTGGTGATTTAAAAAGAGATGTTAAAGACATGGTTGATTTTTATGACCACTCATTAATTATACAAGAAGGTACTATGAGAAAAGAAACTTTAAATTGTATTATTGAAGATGGATTTAAATTAATAGAGGTTAAGTTTAGACCAACGGCAGAAAACTTTGCAGCCTTTTTCTTTAACTATATGAAAGAAAAAGGTTATAACGTAAAAAGAGCTACTGTATATGAAACTCCTACTAATAGCGCTATATATGAACAAAGTGAGGTGAAGTAGTTTGGAATATAAAGTAGTTGAAAAATTTGTTAGTATCAATGGAGAAGGTCGTTTATCTGGACAACTTGCAGTATTTATAAGATTTAAAGGGTGTAACTTAGATTGTAGTTATTGTGATACAAGATGGGCAAATGAAGAAAATACAACTTATGAGTTAATGACTAAAGAAGATATATATAATTATATAAAATCTACAGAAGTTAAAAATGTAACTTTAACAGGTGGAGAACCTTTAATTCAAGAAGGAATGATGGAATTACTAAGCTTTTTATGCAAAGACGAAAATATATCAATAGAGATAGAAACAAATGGAAGTGTTGATATAGAGAGATTTACTAAAATAGAAAAAAATAGACCAAAGCTTACGATGGATTATAAGCTTTCATTTAGTAATATGGAAGATAAGATGATAGCAAATAATTTTAAATATTTAACTAAAAATGATACTGTTAAGTTTGTAGCAAGTAGTAAAGATTTAGAGAGAACTAAATATATAATAGATAAATATAATTTGATAAATACAACTAATGTATATATCAGCCCTGTATTTGGTGAAGTTGATATGAATGATATTGTAGAGTTTATGAAAAATAACAAAATGAATGGAGCTACATTGCAAATACAACTTCATAAGATTATTTGGGACCCTAATAAAAAGGGGGTGTAGTTAATATGAAGAAAATTAATAAAGAAGAAATAGAAAAGCATATAAGAGGGATATTAATAGCCTTAGGAGAAAATCCAGATCGAGAAGGTTTAAAGGATACACCTAAACGTGTAGCTAGCATGTATGAAGAAGTATTTGATGGAATGTGCTATACAAATGATGAAATTGTAGATATGTTTAATAAAACATTTGAAGATGATTTGTGTGTATCTGAAAATAGCAATGATATTGTGTTTATAAAAGATATTGAAATTTTTAGTCATTGTGAGCATCATTTAGCATTAATGTATAATATGAAGGTATCGATAGCTTATGTACCTAATAAAAAGGTTATTGGTTTAAGTAAAATTGCAAGAATAGCTGATATGGTAGGACGAAGACTTCAATTACAAGAAAGAATAGGGACGGATATAGCTGAAATCATGGAAAAAATAACTAATTCAGCGGATGTTGCTGTTATTATAGAAGGTGAACATGGTTGTATGACTACTAGAGGAATAAAAAAGGCTAATTCTAAAACAATAACTACTACATTAAGAGGAAGATTTAATACTGATATAATTTTGAATAATAAATTAATGATGCTATATAAATAATAACGAAATGGATGGTGTTGCTTCATGAACAAAGATAAAGCAATTGTTGTTTTTAGTGGTGGACAAGATAGTACAACTTGTTTATTTTGGGCAAAGAAAAAGTTTAAAGAGGTTATAGCGCTATCTTTTGATTATAATCAAAAACATAAGCTAGAACTTGAATGTGCAAAGGACATTTGCAAAAAATATAATGTAGAACATCATATTCTAGATTTAAACTTATTAAATCAACTAGCACCAAACTCATTAACTAGACAAGATATAGTAGTTGATAAAGATACGACTAGTGATAAACTTCCAAATTCCTTTGTAGACGGAAGGAATTTATTATTTTTATCATTTGTAGCGGTATTTGCCAAACAAAGAGAAATAAACCATATAATAACAGGGGTATCACAAAGTGATTTTAGTGGATATCCTGATTGTAGAGATGTGTTTATAAAATCTTTAAATGTAACATTGAATTTATCTATGGATTATCAATTTGAAATTCATACTCCGTTAATGTGGATTAATAAAGCTGAGACTTGGAAAATGGCAGATGATTTAGGAGTACTTGAAATAATTAAGGAAGAAACATTAACTTGTTATAACGGAATTAAAGGTAATGGATGCGGAGAATGTCCAGCTTGTAAATTAAGAAAGAATGGATATTTAGAATTTAAAAATTTAAGCTTATAATTAAAACATAAAAAAATATAGATTAAAAAATAAGTAAAGGAAAATTCCTTTACTTATTTTTTATGATCTATAAGAACCATTTATTTTTACATAATCATAGGTTAAATCACAACCCCAAGCTGTTGCACTATATTCACCATCTTTTAAATCTATTGTTATATTTATATTCTTTTGATCTAGTATATCTTTAGCTAATTCTTCATTAAAACAAAGCCCTTTGCCATTTTCAACAAGTTGAACTGTTCCAACATCATTTTTAAAGAATATATCTATTTTTTCAGGATAAAATTCCCCATCTGAATAACCTAAGGCACAAAGAATTCTTCCCCAGTTGGCATCACTTCCAAAGAATGCTGATTTTACTAAACTCGATGAAATAACTGATTTAGCACATAATTTAGCATCCTTCACGGTTTTTGCATTGTATAAAGAAACTTCAATTAATTTTGTAGCACCTTCACCATCCATGGCAATCATTTTAGCAAGTTCTTTATTTACAAAATCCAAAGCTTCTTTAAACTTAATAAAGTCATCATTTTCATTATCTATTAAAGAATTTTGAGCTGAACCATTTGCCATAGCTATAACCATATCGTTAGTACTAGTATCTCCATCAACAGATATCATATTATATGAATCTTCAACGCTATCTTTTAATGCTTTAGAAAGCATTTCTTTAGATATATTTACATCACTAACTACAAAACTTAGCATAGTAGCCATGTTGGGATGTATCATTCCAGAGCCTTTTGAAATACCGCTTATTAATATGTTTTTTCCATCTATTTCTATTTCAACAGTTATTTTTTTAGTAAAAGTATCTGTAGTCATTATAGCTTCAGCCGCAGATTCTCCACCTGTATATGACAATGAATCACATGCCTTTTTTATTCCAGGAATAATAATATTCATAGGAAGAGGAACACCTATTATTCCAGTAGATGCTATTAATACTTCTTCAGGAGATAATCCTAAACAATCAGCTGCAGTTGTAGCCATAGTATAAGCATTATTTAATCCTTCATCACCAGTACAAGCATTAGCATTTCCACTATTAACTACTATAGCCTGTGTATTGAATGATTTTATGTTTTCCATATTTAAAATAACTGGTGCTGCTTTAACCTTATTTGTAGTAAAAGTACCAGCAGCTACAGATTTTTTTTCACTGTATATTATACATAGATCTTTTCTTTTTTTCTTTACACCACAATGTATACCTATTGCCTTAAAATAAGGAACATCTGTAATAGTTTTGTTTTCTAATATTTTCATAATAGTTACCCCTTCTTTTGTAATAAAACATAATTTTTTTGAGAATTATATAATAGTTTTGTTGACATTTACTACGAAAAATATACATTTATTTATAAGTTTAAAAATATATAATTTTTGTATTAAAAAACTCCCGCCTCTTGAAAAATCAAGAGACGGGAGTTATCCCGCGTTACCACTCTTGTTGATATAAAAAATTATATCCACTCTATCCCTTTAACGGTGGAATCCGTATTTTCCTACTTGGTTTCAGAAAATCTCCTTTAGGACTCTCTTCAATATAGCTATGTTGCTAGACTCACACCAACTCTAGCTCGCTGAAACAATTGCTGTATCTACTTTTCCTATCATAGGATTATATTATATATTTATGGGAACATAGATAATAAATCTAATCCCATATTTTCATCTATCCCAAACATAATATTCATATTTTGAACTGCTTGTCCTGCAGCTCCCTTTATTAAATTATCTATTGTTGATATTACTATTACTTTTTTTGTTCTTTTATCAACTCTTATACTAATATCACATATATTTGAACCCTTAACCCATTTTGTTTCTGGTAGATCTTTGATAATTCTTACAAAATGCTCATTTTCATAAAAAGAGCTATATAAATCATGTAATTCTTCTTCAGAAATATCGTTTACTAAATTAGCATAACACGTTGCTAATATACCTCTGTTCATTGGAACTAGGTGAGGTGTAAATGATAAATAGATATCTTCATTAGCAACCTGAGATAATGCTTGTTCTATTTCGGGTGTATGTCTATGAGAAGATATAGCATATGCTTTTATTGATTCATTACATTCTCCATAAAGGGTAGAAACATTTAAACTTCTACCAGCGCCAGATACTCCTGATTTAGCATCTATAATTATAGATGATTTTTCAATAAGGTTATTTTTTAATAAAGGACTTAATGCTAATATACTTGCAGTTGGATAACAACCTGGATTAGCTATTAAATTAGAGTTTTTAATAATATCTCTATTTATCTCAGGTAATCCATACACAGCGTTTGATAATAAATCAACTGCTTCATGGTCAATGTTATACCATTGCTTATAAGCATTTTCATCTTTAAGTCTAAAGTCAGCTCCTAAATCTACAACTTTTACTCCTAAATCTAAAGATTTTTTAACTAAATTAAAAGATTTCCCATGAGGTAAAGCAATAAAAAGAATATCAATTTCATCAAGTCTATTTTCTGCTTCTTCCATGTTTATGCATAACATCTCTAAATTTTTAGAGTAATTACCATAAACTTTAGAAAATGAACTACCTACATAACTGTTAGAAGATAAAAAAGAGATTCTAACATCAGGATGTCTATGTAAAAGCCAAACTAGTTGTTGACCTGCATATCCGGTAGATCCTATTACACCTACTTTAATCACTATATCACCCCTTTTAACAATTTATGTTTTAATTGTTTGAAAGTATTTTAATGCAAATTATACAAAAATCATTTATAACTTGCAATACCCAAAATATTTTTTTAATTAAAAATTCAAGTGTAAATTAAACTAAAAGTTTTGAAAATAGTTAATTTGAGGAGAATCTAAATATCAGATAGAAATTTTTTCAAAGAAGATTTTTCAAAAAATATATTGTAATATTAAAAATATTTTGATATGATACGTATCAATACAAAAAACAATTAATTTTTGAATAAAATAAAATTTAAAAAAAATTTAAAAAATATATTGTAATATTGAAAATATTTTGATACAGTAAATATCAATATAAAAAAAATAGTAAATCCAGTGAAAGGGAAAGTAAATATTGTGATTGTTTCAGCGAGCTAGAGTTGGTGTGAGTCTAGTAACATAACTATATTGAAGAGAGCCCTGGAGGAGATTTTCTGAAACTAAGTAGGGAAATACGGATTCCACCGTTAAAGGGATAGAGTGGGTATAAATTTTTTATACCAATAAGTGTGGTAACGCGGGATAACTCTCGTCGCTTGATTTTTCAAGAGATGGGAGTTTTTTTAATACAAAAATTATGTATTTTTATAATATAAATATATAATTTTTGTATTAAGTATAAGCAAAACCATTTATTGGTGTAAATTGTATACTAACAAGAGTGGTAACGCGGGAAAAATCTCGTCTCTTTATTTTAAGAGATGAGATTTTTTTTGTATAAAAATGCAAAACATAAGAGGGATAATTAAGGAGGGGAAATAAATGAATTGTGAGAAAATATCAATACTTATGGAGGCTTTGCCATATATTAAAAAATTTAAGGGCGAAACTTTTGTAATAAAATACGGTGGAAGCATAGTACAAAATGAAAATTCTAAAAAAGCATTTATAGAAGATGTTGTTTTACTAAAACTTGTAGGAATAAACATAGTAATTGTACATGGTGGAGGACCAGATATTTCAAAGTTTTTAAATAAATTAGATATAGATAGTCAATTTATCAAAGGGTTAAGGGTAACAGATAAGGATACTATGGAAGCAGTAGAGATGATATTATCGTCAAAAGTAAATAAAGACATAACTTCAAAATTATGTATGCATGGTATAGATGCCATTGGTATTAGTGGAAGAGATGGGAATCTAATTCAAGCTAAGAAAACATATATTCTTGAAGGTGATGAAAAGATAGATATTGGATATGTAGGAGAAGTTACAAATATAAATAAAAAAATATTATTAGATTTACTTGCAAAAGATTACTTACCTGTAATATCTCCTATTGGATGCGATTTAGAAGGTAATGTATATAACGTTAATGCTGATTATGTTGCATCTGCTGTAAGTTCTTACTTAAAAGCAGAAAAATTAATTCTTTTAACAGATGTAAAAGGAATATATGGAGAATTGAATGATGAATCAACTTTCATATCACATATAACCGTAGATAAAGCAAGAGATTATATAAAATCAGGAAATATTAAAGGTGGTATGATACCAAAAGTTGAGTGTTGCATTAATGCTATAGAAAGTGGAACAAAAAATATCCATTTGATAGATGGAAGACAAGAACATAGTTTATTGCTAGAAATATTTACAAACAAAGGAATAGGTACAATGATAGAGGGAGGAATTAAAAATGCCAATTAATTTAAAGGGAAGAAGTTTTTTAACACTAAAAGATTTTACTCCACAGGAAATACAATATCTTTTAGATTTATCGAAGGACTTAAAAGCTAAGAAAAGATCAGGGATAAAGGGTAATCTACTGGAGAACAAAAATATAGTTTTACTATTTGAAAAAACTTCCACGAGAACTAGATGTTCATTTGAAGTTGCAGTATTAGATGAAGGTGGTCATGTTACTTTCTTAGGATCTAATGATAGCCAAATGGGAAAAAAAGAATCAATAGAAGATACAGCTAAGGTTCTAGGACGATTTTATGATGGGATAGAGTTCAGAGGTTTCAAACAAGAAACTGTTGAAATTTTAGCACAAAATGCTGGTGTTTCTGTATGGAATGGTTTAACAGATATGTATCATCCAACACAAATATTAGCTGATTTTTTAACAATTATGGAGCATGTAAATAAACCTCTAAATGAAGTTAAGTTTGTTTATGCTGGAGATGCTAGAAACAATATGGGAAATTCTTTATTAATAGGTGCATCTAAAATGGGAATGAATTTTGTTGCTTTAGCGCCAAAATCACTATGGCCATGTGAGGAATTAGTATATGAAATGAAAGAAGTTGCAAAAGAAACAGGAGCTAAAATAACTTTAACTGAAGACATAAGTGAAGTTAAAGGGGCTGATGTAATATATACAGATGTTTGGGTATCAATGGGTGAAGAAGATAAATTTGAAGAAAGAATAAAATTATTAATGCCATATCAAGTAAATATGGACATGATGAATAAAACTGAAAATGCAAATGTTATATTTATGCACTGTTTACCAGCATATCATGACTTAAATACAGACGTGGGTAAAGAAGTATATGAAAAATTCAAAATTAAAGAAATGGAAGTTACAGACGAGATATTTAGATCTAAATATTCAGTTGTATTTGATGAAGCTGAAAATAGAATGCATACAATTAAAGCAGTAATGGTTGCTACTATTGGAAAGATTTAGGGGGGTAAATAAATGCCAAAAGATAGTTTAATGAATACTTACTCAAGATTTGATGTAGTCTTTGAAAAAGGATTAGGTAGTAAAGTTTATGATGTAAATGGAAAAGAATATATTGATTTTGTTTCAGGAGTTGCAGTAAATTGTTTAGGTCATTCTAATCCAGCTATAATAAAAGCTATAAATGATCAAAGTAATAATTTAATGCATGTATCAAATTTATATTGGAATACAAAGCAATTAGAAGTTGCTAAAAAATTATGTAATTATAGTGACCATGATAAAGTATTTTTCTGTAATAGTGGTACAGAAGCAGTAGAAGCAGCTTTGAAGTTGGCTAGAAAATATGGCAAACAAAATGGACGAAATCAAAAAAATGAAATAATATATATGGAAAATTCTTTTCATGGAAGAACACTTGGAGCACTTGCTGTTACAGGACAGGAAAAATATCAAAAAGATTTTATGCCGCTTATGGAAGGCGTAAAAAGTGCCAAATTTAATGACATAGAAGATATAAAAAATAAAATAAATGAAAATACTTGTGCTGTTATAGTTGAGCCTATTCAAGGAGAGGGGGGAATATTAGTTGCACAAATAGACTTTCTAAAAGAAGTGAAAGATTTATGTGAAAAATACGATGCTCTTTTAATATTTGATGAGATACAGTGTGGTATGGGTAGAACGGGGAGTTTATTTGCATATAAAAAATTTGATGTTATTCCAGATGTAATATGTATGGCAAAAGGTTTAGGGGGAGGTTTTCCTATTGGAGCTGTAGTTGCAACACAAAAAGTAGCTAGTGCATTTGTTCCTGGTGATCATGGTAGCACTTTTGGTGGAAACCCTCTTGGGTGTTCGGTAGCATTGGCAGTTTTAGATGAATTGGTGGATAAAGGTGTAGTAAGAGAAGTAAATGAAAAAAGTGAATACATTATAAATAAGGTTTTAGAATTAAAAAATAAATATAATGTTATAAGTAAAATTCAAGGTATGGGGTTAATGCTTGGAATTAAACTGGAGACTGATAAAAGCAAGGTAATTAATAAATGCCTTGAAAAGGGACTTTTATTAGTAGGTGCGGGGGAAGATGTAGTTAGAATAGTACCGGCTTTAAATATTAGTAAGGAAGAAATAGATAAAGGTTTAAATATACTAGATGAAGTTTTATATGAATTATCTAATTAATATAAAGAGAGGTGGTTAATAATGAAAGCAATTTTATATTTAGAAGATGGAAGTATATATGAAGGAAAAGGATTTGGAAAAATAGGAACAACTTTTGGGGAACTTGTATTTAATACATCTATGACTGGATATCAAGAAATACTTACAGATCCTTCTTATGCTGGACAGGTAATAAATATGACTTATCCACTTATAGGAAATTATGGAGTTAATAAAATTGAAAATGAATCATCAAAAGTACATGCAAAAGGATTTATTGTAAAAAATATATCTACAAATCCATCAAATTATATGAGTGAAAATGGGATTGATGAAATGCTGAAAAGTATGGACATAGTAGGCATTTACGGTGTTGACACAAGAAGTATAACTAAAAAAATTAGAAACAGTGGAGTTTTAAAATGTGTAATATCTAATGAAGGTTTATCTATAGATGAGGTAAAAGAGCTTTTAAAATATGAAATAAAAGACGACTGGATGAAGGATGTTAGTACTAAAGAAGTAATTCATATATCGGGAGATGGACCTAAAGTGGCTTTGGTTGATTTTGGTGTAAAAGCTAATATTGTTAATAATTTAAAAATTAGAGGCTGCGATATAACTATATTTCCATATAATGCTTCATTTGAAGATATAATGAGCATAAATCCAAGTGGAGTTTTATTAAGTAATGGACCTGGAGATCCAAAAGAAGTAAAAGAGGCTATAGAAACAGCTAAAAAGCTTATACCAAACATACCTATTTTGGGAATATGTTTAGGTCATCAAATACTTGCATTAGCAGTTGGTGGAGATACTTATAAGATGAAATATGGTCACAGAGGAGGAAATCATGGAGTTTATGATATAGAAAGAGATAAATCATATATTACTTCTCAAAACCATGGTTATGCAGTAGATCCAGAAAGTATAAAAGATAAAGATATGATAGTTACTCATATAAACTTAAATGATAATACAGTAGAAGGAATGAAACATAAATATCTTCCTGTATTTTCGGTACAATTTCATCCAGAAGGTGCACCAGGACCTGAGGATTCATCTTATATATTCGATAAATTTATATCTGTATTAAAGGAGGGATAAGTAATGCCAATAGATAAAAGTATTAAAAAAGTTATAATTATAGGGTCTGGACCTATAGTTATTGGACAAGCAGCAGAATTTGATTATTCAGGAACACAAGCATGTAAAGCTATTATGGAAGAGGGAATAGAAACTATTCTGGTAAATAGTAATCCAGCAACTATAATGACAGATATGAATATTGCAAGTAAGGTATATATAGAACCTCTTAATATAGAAGCTTTAGAAAAAATTATAGAACAAGAAAAACCAGATGGAATTTTAGCTGGTTTTGGTGGTCAAACAGCACTTAATTTAGCTATGGAGTTAAACGAAAAAGGAATATTTGATAAGTATAATGTAAAACTATTGGGTACAGATAGTGACACTATAAAAAAAGCAGAAGATAGAGAGTTGTTTAAACAATTAATGTTAGAAATTAACCAGCCAGTTCCTATGAGTACAATAGCAACAAGTATAAATGATTGTATAGAGTTTGTTGGAAAATCTGGGTATCCTGTAATTATAAGACCTGCCTATACATTAGGAGGAACTGGTGGAGGTATAGCAAATAATTATGAGGAACTTATACCATTATGTGAAAATGGTATAAAAAGTAGCCCTATCGGACAAATACTTCTAGAGCAGAGTGTAGCTGGATGGAAAGAAATAGAATATGAAGTAATAAGAGATAAAAAAGATAACTGTATTATTATATGTAATATGGAAAATATAGACCCTGTAGGAGTTCATACTGGAGATAGTATAGTTGTTGTTCCATCTCAAACGCTAAGAGATAAAGAATATCAGATGCTTAGAAAAGCTTCTATAGATATAATAAGAAGTTTAAAAATTGAAGGTGGATGTAATGTTCAACTTGCACTTGACCCAAATAGTAATAAATATGTTGTAATTGAAGTTAATCCAAGAGTTAGTAGATCTAGTGCCTTGGCTTCTAAAGCAGCAGGTTATCCAATTGCAAAAATAGCAGCTAAAATCGCCATTGGATATAGTCTTGATGAGCTTAAAAATTATGTAACAAAAAATTCTAGTGCTTTATTTGAGCCAAGCTTAGATTATGTAGTAGTAAAGATACCTAAGTGGCCTTTTGATAAATTTAGTAAAGCTACAAGAAAATTAGGGACTCAAATGAAAGCAACTGGAGAAGTTATGGCAATAAGTAGAAGTTTTGAAAGTGCTCTTTTAAAGGCAATAGGATCACTAGAAGCAAATTTCACAGGACTTAGAATGCCTAGTTTAATAAATATGAATAAAGATGAAATAATTGAAAAAATAAAAATGTGTGATGATGAAAGGATATTTGCGCTAGCTCAAGCTCTAAGACTCAATGTATCTATAGATGAAATATTTGAATTAACAAAGGTAGATAAGTGGTTCTTAAATGGTATAAATAATATAGTAAATATGGAAAACAAACTAAAAGAACAAACTATCGATAAAAAACTAATTTATGAAGCACAAGAAATAGGATTTACAGATAAAGAGATATGTGAAATTACGGGAATTGATCCTGAATCACTAGATAAAATTAGAAAAGACAATAATATATATCCAATATATAAAATGGTAGATACATGTAGTGGTGAATTTGTATCTAATACTCCATACTATTATTCTTGTTATGATGAAGAAGATGAAAGTATAGTATCTGATAATAAGAAAATCATGGTTATAGGGTCAGGACCTATAAGAATAGGGCAAGGAATAGAATTTGATTATTGCTCTGTTCATGGAGCCTGGTCAATAAAGGAATTAGGGTATGAATCAATTATTATAAATAATAATCCAGAAACTGTAAGTACAGATTTTGATACTGCAGATAAACTTTATTTTGACCCTCTATATATAGATGATGTTATGAATGCTATAAATAAAGAAAATCCTGAAGGTGTTATAGTTCAGTTTGGTGGCCAAACCTCTATAAATCTAGCTAAAAAACTTTATGAAAAAGGGGTAAATATTTTAGGAACATCTTTTAAATCTATAGATTTAGCAGAGGATAGAGAAAAATTTGGAAACCTATTAAAAAAATTAGATATACCAATGCCAAGTGGAGAAGCTGTAACTAATCTAAAAGATGCTTTAAATGTAGCTAATAATCTAAAATATCCTGTAATAGTAAGGCCTTCATATGTAATAGGTGGACGTGCCATGCAGGTAGTTTATGAGGACAAGGCTCTTGAAAATTATATGAATGAAGCAGTAAGTCTATCAAGTGAATATCCAGTACTTATAGATAAATATGTAAGAGGAATAGAGATAGAAGTAGATGCAATATCTGATGGGGAAAATATATTAATACCTGGAATTATGGAGCATGTTGAAAAAACAGGGGTACACTCTGGAGATAGTATAACTGTCTATCCTACTATAAATTTAGATAATGAAACAATAGAAACATTAGTAGACTATACAAAGAAAATAGCTAAAGAGTTAGAAATAATAGGTCTTGTTAATATTCAGTATGTATTTGATGGGAAAAATATATATGTAATAGAAGTAAATCCTAGAGCTTCAAGAACAGTACCTATACTTAGTAAGGTAACTTCTGTTCCTATGGTTAATATTGCAGTTGAAGTTATGCTAGGTAAGAGTTTAAAAGATTTAGATTATGGAACAGGGCTTATGAAAAATAAAAATTTATATGCAGTAAAGATACCTGTATTTTCAAGTGAAAAGCTACCGAATGTAGATGTATATTTGGGGCCAGAAATGAAATCAACTGGAGAAGTATTGGGAGTAGATAAAGAATTAGATAAGGCTATATACAAGGGGTTTAGTGCGGTAAATCTTAATATTCCTATAAATGGAGGAATATATATATCTTTAAAAGATATAGATAAAGAAGAAGGTTTTGATGTTATAAAGGATTACTATGATTTAGGATTTGATATATATGGTTCAAAGGGAACAAATGATTTTTTAAATGAAAAAGGAATTTGCTCACAAGAAATAGATTTAGATGGATTAAATAATCTTATATCAAATGGAAACATAAGTATAGTAATAAATACTCCGACAAAGGGAAATAATATTGAAACTGAAGGGTTTAAATTAAGAAGAAAAGTAACGGAAAGAAGAATACCTATATTTACATGTATTGATACAGCTAAATTATTTTTAAAAGCTATAAATATAAAGAAAAATAATGAAAAAATAGACTATATACCATTACAGAACTATTTTATATAATAAATATATTTACAAGTGCTATGTTATTTTTATAATATAGCATTTTTTTTAATTTAATATAAATTATAAATATTTTTATTTTTAAATCTTAGCTTAATTAAGTTGACAAATAAATATAAAAGAATTAGTATTTTACTTACAAATTGAAAAAACTATAATTATTAATTGAAAAGGGGATTGCGTTAATGGCTAAGGTAAACACCATATTAGAAGATAATTTGATTGTAAGATATATTGTTATAATAATAGGTATATTTATAAGTGCTATAGGAACTAACGTATTTTTAAGGCCGGCACATTTGCTAAGTGGGGGAGTTCCTGGATTTGCAGTTGCTATAAATTATATAACTGGTTTAAATGTAGGATTACTTACTTTTTTAATAAATATACCTATATTTGTAATAGGTTTTATATACTTACAAAAAGAATTTTGTATAACTAGCTTAATAAATATGATAGTATATTCTTTTATACTTGGTATAACTCAACAATTAGGGCATATTTTAACTATAAATGATTTATTTTTACAAACTATATATGGAGGAATACTTACAGGTATTGGCGCGGGGATAGTTTTTAAAACTAAATCATCTCTTGGAGGAACGGATATAATAGGGGCTATACTTAAGGTAAAGAAAAATATACCTATAAAAAATACAAGTCTTACAATAAACTTCTTTATAGTTTTATTAGGAGCAGCGCTATTTGGATTAAATATTGCTTTATATACTTTAATAGATATGTTCTTAAATGTATCTACAATGAATGTGACTAAGGATGCTCTTAATGAGCAAAAACAAGTTATGCTTATATCTGAAAAAAATGAGGAAATTGCAAAAGAGATAATGTCTACTTTAATTAGAGGGGTAACCTTTATAGATGCAGAAGGGGCCTATACTCATGAAAAGAAAAGAATTATTTATTGTATAGTTGCATCAGGAGAAATTCCAAAAATTAAAGAAATTGCTTTAAAATATGATAAAAAAGCATTTATTTCCGTAAATAATGTAAATGAAGTTAAAGGAAAGGGATTTAAAGAAAAATATTTATAGCGTTTGATATAAAAGAAAAATAAAGATATTATAACAGGTGTAAAAAATGCAAAGATACTTAAATTTGATAATTTAATAAAATAAAAAGAGGATAGTTTAAAACAATTAGATTTTTTGATAACTACAAAGAAGTATAAAATAAATGATTTAGAAAATTAAGTAAAAAATTTAACAGAAAAACTATTAAATAATGTTCAAATTAATGAATAAATAAAAGCCAGCTTAACGGTATTAAGCTGGCTTTTATTTATTCAAACACTTTAAGCTTTGGCAATGGATTAGGTTTTCAAAGTTGTTAGGATATGATTAAAGAGAATTTTGATGATTTGATATCAAAACATATAATCAAATAGAAAATAGAATTAAATTTTAAATTGCAAAAATATTCAAAAGTTAGTAATTCCATAAAATGACAAATAATTAACATTAAGGAAGAAAATTCTGAATATTTAATAAATTTTAAATATTATTGACGTTTTGAAAATATAGATGGTATAATTAATTCGAAATATTAAATTAAATAAAAAGGGATTAAATAACTAAAATTAAAATTTTAATTATTTAAATTCAAATGGATTTAAGGGGGAGTTAATATGAGCAAAACGAATAAAGATGTAGTAATAATAGGATTTGCATTATTTGCTATGTTCTTTGGTGCAGGGAACTTAATATTTCCACCATACTTAGGAGTAGTATCTGGTTCAAGTTGGTTAACTGGATTTGGAGGATTTTTATTAGCTGACGTTGGTTTAGCATTATTAGCAGTAGCAGCAGCGGCTAAGTGTAATGGAGAGTTAAGTGAAGTTCTTGGAAGATCAGGAAAAAACTTAGCTATAGTATTAGGGTCAGCAATAATGATATGCCTAGGACCACTTTTAGCAATACCTAGAACAGCAGCAACAACTTTTGAGATGGGAGTATCACCATTAGCTAGTGGATTCAACCCGATATTATTCTCTATAATATTCTTCTCATTAACTTTTATATTAACTATAAAGCCATCAAAAGTTGTAGATATAATAGGTCAATATTTAACACCAGCTTTATTAGTAGCGTTAGGAGTATTAATAGTTAAAGGTATAATATCTCCATTAGGAGAAATAAGCCCAACTCCTATGATACAAGACATATTTGCAGAAGGTGTTAAACAAGGATATCAAACAATGGATGCATTAGGTGCAGTAGCATTGTCAACTGTTATTATAATATCACTTACAAATAAGGGTTATACTGATCAAAAACAAAAAATTAAAGTAACTA
>NZ_DATIRC010000182.1:0-2864 GCF_035470145.1 Romboutsia sp. | reverse complement strand
GATCTAGGTATATATATTATGAAAAATATTTTTAAATGCAACCAAAATGATAATGAAAATATACCTATGGATCTTATATATAATACTAATTTAAAATTTCCTAATTTACATACAAACTGCAAAGATATTGCATATATATCTAAAAAATTGAAGGAATACAGACGTGATAGTATATGTAAGCTTCCATTTTGTACAACTATTGAAGCTGAATCTATGGGTGCTAATATAAATCTTGGAGATGAAAAAAATTGTCCGAGAATCAAATCTTATGCATATAACAACATAGAAGAATTAAAAAATATAAAAGAAATAGACTTATATAATGGAAGAATAAAGGAAGTATTAGATTCTATTGATATACTAAGTAAGCAAGGTGAAATAGTAACTTTAAATGTATGTGGACCATTTACTATTATGTCTTTACTAATAGATCTAAAATATTTTTATAAAGGAATTAAAAAAAATAGAGATTTAATAAATAATGTTATGAAAATTATTGAGGACAATATAGTCAGATATATATTAGAAGGATTTAAAAAAGGAGCTAAAATAATATCTTATAGTGATCCTGTAGGAGATGTTGATATAATAGGTCCAAAAGTTTATAAAGATTTACTGGCGAAAACTACTATCAACATAATAAAAAGAATAGAGCATGAGCTAGACGATACAGTGATTCATTTATGTGGAAAAACATCTACTGCATTATATAATCTTGAATTTTGTGAATTGAAAGAAGTAAAATATGATGAAAAACTTACCTATGGAGAAGCTATATGCAGTTTATTAGATTATAAAGGTGTAAAAATTATAGGTCATAACTGTATGAAAAAAACACCATATAAGATAAGCAACTCTTTGATTTATAATATAAATTTAGAGAGTTATGATTTCAATACATAATAATTAAACTTATAAGTTTATTAAATAAAAAAGGGATGAAATTTTCATCCTTTTTTTGATTAAAGGAGATTATATTTTATAATCTCAAATGCTAAACTTGAAATAGTTCGTCAATACGTTACTTAAGCAACGGGCCTGTTTTTTGAGCAATGGATCTGTTTCTTAAAGGCGTTGGCGGCATGAGCAAAACGCATTTTTTATTGGAAACTTGTCATAAAATGTACATATAAAGGTTATTTTTTTTATTGAAGTAAAATGTTAATTATGCTATCTTTACTTAAGTAAAAAAACAGTATAAAATAAATATCTATAAGCTTTTAGTAAAAAAGTGGAATAATACATAATATTATATTAATTAGGGAAGGGAGATTAAATATGGATTATATGAAAAAATATAAAGAGTGGGCAAGCAACCCATATTTCGATGATGAAACTAAAAAAGAACTTTTAGAATTAGAAAATAATGAAAAAGAAATAGAGGATAGATTTTATAAAGATTTAGAGTTTGGGACGGCAGGGCTTAGAGGAGTGATAGCAGCTGGAACTAATAGAATAAATAAATATACTGTAAGAAGAGCTACTTTTGGACTTGCTAACTACATAATAAAAAATACTACAGAAGAAGAAAAAAATAGAGGAGTAGTTATAGCACATGATAATAGACATATGTCTAGAGAGTTTTGTATTGAAACTGCTAATACTTTAGCTGCATGTGGCATAAGAGCTTATATATTTGATGATTTAAGAACTACACCAGAATTATCTTTTGCACTTAGAAATTTAAATGCTATAGCAGGTGTTGTAATTACAGCAAGTCACAATCCTCCAGAGTATAATGGATACAAAGTATATTGGGAAGATGGGGCACAAGTTATGCCACATATTGCAAATGCTATAACAGAAGAAATAAATAGTATACATGATTATAGTAAAATACCAACTATAAATGATGAAAATAAAGACTTAGTTATAATGTTAGATAAGGAAGCAGACACTGCATTTATAGAAGCTGTTAAAAAGCAAGTAATAAGAAAAGAATTGATAAAGAAAGTTGCAAAAGACTTTAAAATAGTATTTACTCCACTTTGTGGAACTGGTAATGTTCCAATAAGACGTGCTTTGTCTGAAGTAGGATTTGAAAATATAATTGTTGTTAAAGAAGAAGAAAAGCCAGACCCAAACTTTGCGGGACTTGATTATCCAAATCCAGAAGAAAAGAAAGCTTTAAATAGAGGAATAAATCTTGCTAAAGAAGTAGGAGCTGACCTTGTTATAGCAACTGATCCAGATTGTGATAGAGTTGGTGTTGCAGTAAAAACTACAAGCAAAGAATATGTTCTTTTAACGGGAAATCAAATCGGTGGAATGTTAACTAATTATATAATTGAAGGATTAAAAGAAAAGAATGAATTAAAAGAAAATTCAGCATTAATAAAGACA
The DNA here is from genome assembly GCF_035470145.1 of Romboutsia sp. GTDB lineage: Bacteria > Bacillota > Clostridia > Peptostreptococcales > Peptostreptococcaceae > Romboutsia_D. The sequence goes on along the minus strand of NZ_DATIRC010000182.1, from coordinate 521 downwards.
ATAGTTACTTCTGAGTTTGGTGCAGACATAGCGAAGGAAAATAATGTTGATGTATTAAATGTACTTACAGGATTTAAATTCATAGGAGAAAAAATAAAGTTATTTGAACAAAGTAATGAAAAAACTTATGTATTTGGATATGAAGAAAGTTATGGATACTTAGTTGGAACTCATGCTAGAGATAAAGATGGTGTAGTTGCATCTGTATTAATAGCCGAGATGGCAGCTTTTTATTATTCTAAAGGATTAAGCTTATATGAAGGTTTAGTAGAGCTTTATAAGAAATATGGATTCTTCAAAGAAGAAACTATTTCTTTAACTTTAAAAGGAATACAAGGATTAGCTAAGATAAAAGATATAATATCTTACTTTAGAGAAAATGATATAAAATCAATAAACAATACTAAGGTATTAGATGTTAAAGATTACAGCAAGGGAATCGATAATCTTCCTAAGGCTGATGTTTTAAAATACTTCTTAGAAGATGGTTCTTGGGTAGCTATAAGACCTTCAGGAACAGA
>NZ_DATIRC010000181.1:0-29797 GCF_035470145.1 Romboutsia sp. | reverse complement strand
CAACATATATAGAGTCAGGTGTTGAAATAGGAAACGACACTATAGTATATCCAGGAGCTATGTTAATAGGAAATACAAAAATAGGTTCAAGCTGTATAATTGGAATGAACTCTAGTATAACAAATTCACAAATAGGTGATTATACAGAAGTAGAAAATTCAACAATAGTAGATAGTATAGTTGGAGAAAACACAGCAGTAGGACCATATGCATACTTAAGACCAAATAGTAACATAGGAAATAACGTAAAAATAGGAGACTTCGTAGAAGTTAAAAATGCTACAATAGAAGACAATTCTAAAGCATCACATCTTTCATATATAGGAGATGCACACGTTGGAAAGAACGTAAATATAGGATGCGGAGTAGTATTTGTAAACTACGATGGTAAAAATAAATTTAAATCTGTAGTAAAAGATGGAGCATTTATAGGCTCAAACTCTAACTTAGTTGCACCAGTAAAAATAGAGGAAAAAGGATATATAGCTACAGGTTCAACAATAACGGACGATGTTCCACAAGGAGCATTAGCAATAGCAAGACAAAGACAGGTTATCAAAGAAGGATGGGTAGAAAAGAAAAATCAAATAGACAAAGATTAGTAATTAAATAGCTTATTATTTTCAGGCACTATAGCCTTGAATTTTTAATAAATATAACAAATGTTTAAAAATTTTCGGGAGGATACCAATGAATACTAGCGGAAGCGAAATCAAAATACTTGCAGGAAATTCATCTAAAGAGTTAGCTCAAAAAATAGCTGATTATATAGGAGTACCATTATCAGATTGTGAAGTAGGAACATTTAGTGACGGAGAAATATCTGTAAACATAAATGAAACAGTAAGAGGATGCGATGTATTCGTAGTTCAATCAACAAACTGCCCTGTAAACGAGAATCTAATGGAATTATTAATAATGATAGATGCATTAAGAAGAGCATCAGCAGGAAGAGTAACAGCAGTTATTCCTTATTATGGATATGCAAGACAAGATAGAAAAGCTAAGGCAAGAGATCCAATCACAGCTAAATTAGTTGCAAACCTAATAACAGCGGCAGGAGCAGACAGAGTATTGACAATGGATTTACATGCTGCTCAAATACAAGGATACTTTGATATACCTCTAGATCATTTACTAGGTGGAACAATATTAGCAGATTACTTTAACGAAAAGAACATAGAAGATTTAGTAGTAGTATCTCCTGATTTAGGAAGTGTTACAAGATCTAGAAAATTTGCTAATAGCTTAGATGGAGATGTTCCAATAGCTATAATAGACAAGAGAAGACCTAAGGCTAACGTATGTGAAGTAATGAACATAATAGGTGAAGTTAAAGGCAAAAATGTTATATTATTAGACGATATGATAGATACAGCTGGAACAATAGTAAATGCAGCTAATGCACTTAAGGAATTCGGTGCTAAGGATGTTTATGCTTGTTGTACACATGGTGTATTATCAGGACCAGCAATAGAAAGAATAGAAGGTTCAGCTATAACTGAGTTAATAGTACTTGATACTATACAACTTCCAGAAGAAAAGAAAATAGAAAAGATACAAATAAAAACTGTAGCTCCTTTATTTGGAAATGCTATAAAGAAGATATTCTCTAACGAGTCTGTTAGTATATTATTCTAATTAACGATATTATTATATACACCTTATTTATTATAAATAAGGTGTATTTTTTTCTTAAAAAGGTATTATGTTGATTTTAAATATATGAAAAATTTACAAATTATAGTAATGTTAGGGATGTTTTGAATTGACATACCGTTATTTAGTGATATATAATTATACTAAAATATTCTATATTTGGAACTTAGAAACATATTCTATATTTGGGCGCTTGGGATGTGTGGAGTTAGTAGCGCAACCGACGACTATACTCATGATGAAATGATTATAGTCATTTTTTATACCTAAAATTACTAAAAACATATTTAAAGGGTAAAAAAATGAGTATTATTAGAGAGAAAAATAGGAGGGAGAATTAAAAAATGTTAAATAAGAAAAAGAACAATAAAGGATTTACTCTAGTAGAGCTATTAGTAGTAATAGCAATAATAGGAATATTAGCAGTAGTAGCAGTACCAGCATTACTAAAAAATATAAATAAGGCAAAAGTAGCAGATGTAGAATCAGATTATAGTTCAATAAAGAGTGCAGTATTAAGTTATTATGCAGATAAAAATGAAATGCCAACAACAACAACAGAAGAAATAGAAGGCAGCGAAGTAACGACAGAATGGAATAAAAAATTAGCAGATTATATGGATAGTGTTCCAACGGAGGCTAAATTTGGAGGAACATATACTTTGGATTTAGAGAATAATACATTATATCTAACAATAACAGATGTTAAAGCAACGGATGAACAGGTAAATAAACTAAAGGATGACATAGGTGGTAATAAAGTCTCAGATATAACAAACAAAACTATAAAGTTAGAACTTATAGAAAATACAGATATGTAGTAAAAAACAGGAAGAATTCTTCCTGTTTTTTTATAGAAACTTACATTATCGCAAGAACTTTGATGATATAATAATACAGAGACGAGGTGAAAAATATGGCACAAAAGGTAAGAATAGGAGATAAACTAGTAGAAAGTGGATATATAATCAACGAACAACTAGAAAGAGCCCTATCACTACAGCGAAGAACAGGAAAAAGAGTCGGAGAAATATTAATAGAACAAGGACTAATAAGTGCAGAAACACTAACATCTGTACTAACAGACCTACTTAATATAGATAGCATACACCTAACACCATCAATCATAGACCCAACAGCGACAAAATTGATACCAGAAAATATATGCAAAAGATATACAGTATTTCCATTTAAACTAGAAAACAATAAGTTACATATAGCAATGGCTGACCCACAAGACAGAATGGCTATGCAAGATATACGTCGTATATCAGGAAAAGAAATATTACCATATGTAAGTAGTATCGGAGAAATAAATCAAGCAATAAACAACTGCTACTCCAATGCAGATTTAAATAAAGCAATAAATGAATACGTAAAAACAAAAAAAGAAGTATCAAAAGATGAGTTATCTTTAGAAGATGATGTAAATGCAGCGCCTATTGTAAGACTAGTACACAGTGTACTAGAAAATGCTGTTAGAACAAAATCAAGTGATATACATATCGAGCAAGATGGCGATTTTATGAGAATTAGATTCAGAGTAGACGGTTTACTTAGAGAGCATATGAAAACAAGTGCCAAGCCATATCGAGCAGTAGTAAGCCGTATTAAGATAATGGCAGGGCTTAATATATCGGAAAAAAGACTTCCACAAGATGGAAGAATAATTCAAATCATAGACAATAAAACTATAGATTTTAGGGTATCTACAATGCCTACTAGTAAAGATGAGAAAGTTGTTATGAGGGTTTTAGATAAAGCTAGTTATCTTGTAGGTAAACATGGATTAGGCTTAAATGACCATAATATAAGTTTATATGATGAACTTTTAGCCAAGCCTTATGGACTTATATTAGTTGTAGGTCCTACTGGTAGTGGGAAAACAACTACTTTATATTCAATGTTAAATCAATTAAATAGTATAGAAAAAAACATACTAACAATAGAAGACCCAATAGAATATGAGTTAGAAGGAATTAACCAATCTCAAATAAATGTAAAAGCAGGACTTGATTTTAGTAATGCACTAAGAGCATTTATGCGTCAAGATCCAGATATTATAATGGTTGGAGAGATAAGAGACTTTAATACAGCAGAAATTGCTATAAGAGCGGCTTTAACAGGTCACTTAGTTTTAAGTACTTTACATGCAAATACAGCAGTAGGTGCGATTTCTAGACTTTTAGACATGAATGTCCCAGCATATTTGCTTACATCATCTGTTATAGGTGTTGTTTCTCAAAGGCTTGTAAGAAGACTATGCCCAGATTGTAAGGTAGGTCATTTAGCTGAAATTGGAGAAAAGCAAGCTTTAGGAATTTCTTTAGACCAAGATATTACTATATATAAACCTGTTGGTTGTCCTAGATGTACAAATCAAGGATATAAAGGTAGAATAGGTGTTTATGAAATTCTTATGTTAGATAGAGAAATAAGAAATTTAATAAATAGTGGAGCTAAGGAAGATGAAATGTTAGAAAAGGCTAAGCAAAATGGAATGCAAGTATTAAATGCAGATGCAGCACTTAAAGTTCTAAATGGTGATACTTCAATAGAAGAAATGATAAAAGTAACATTCACAGCTCAGTAAGAGGTGGTTAAATGAAAAATTATAAATATACGGCGTTAATGCTAAATGGCAAAAAAACTAAAGGTATTATCAGTGCTAATGATTTTAATGATGCTAGACATAGATTAAAGGAAAAAAAAATTAGGCCATTAGAAATAAAAGAACATAAACAAAATTCTTTATTTGAAAATAAAAATTCTAACAAAAAACTTAAATCAGACACTATAAGTCACTTTTGTAGACAGTATGCAATTATCATATCTTCTGGGATAAATAGTATTACAGGTCTTGAAAGTTTGGCTAAAAGGGCTGAAAATAAGGTGCTATCTGTAGAGATTACTAGAATAGTAAATGATATAAAATCAGGTTCTACTCTTGCAGATTCTATGTTAGATGATAAGTCGAAGTTCCCAAAGCTTTTATCAGCGATGGTTGCTACTGGTGAAGCTACAGGAACATTAGAAGAAGTTTTAAAAAGTATGGCTACTTTCTATGAAAGAGAGCATAGAACTACACAAAAAATAAAAAATGCATCTACATATCCCACTCTAGTAGCTATTTTGAGCTTTATAATGCTATTTATTTTTACTAGTTTTATAATGCCACAGATGATGGAATCTATTATACAAGTAGGAGCACAAATGCCACTGATAAGTCAACTTATAATGAATATAGGTATGTTTATGAAGAATTATTGGTATTTAGTTTTAACAGGAATTATAGTTGGATTTTTATTACTTAAGCAATATATTAAAACTCCGATTGGTAGACATAATAAGGATGTTTTAATTAATAAAATTCCATTATTAGGTAAAGGAATGAATGCGATTGTATCTATGAGATTTTCTAAGGCGCTTTATTTATTTGTGTCAACAGGTTACCCTTTGTTGCAAGGACTTAACTATATAAAAGAAAGCTTAAACAATTCAATAGCAGAAAAATCTGTTCAAGATGCAAAAGATGGGATAATAAGGGGAGAGACTATTGCTGATAACCTTGAAAAATCAGGGTACTTTGACCCGGTTCTTATACAAATGCTTTCGATAGGTGAGCAAACAGGTCAGTTAGAGACGATAAGTAATCAGATGTCAGAGTTTTATGAGCATGAAGCAGAAATTTACTTAAATAGGATAGTGTCTATGATAGAGCCTATAATGATAGTTTTAGTTGGTATTATGGTAGCATTTTTAGTTATAGGTGTGTTCTTGCCAATGTTAAGTATTTATGATGCAATCTAGGAGGAGAGAATAACTAATGACAAAACTTTATATATCCTACTATGGAGATTCTATATCTATAGTAGAAGGCTCTTATAAGAAAAAGAATTTCATTATAAACGATGTTTTCTTGATGTCATCTAGTGATATAGAGCCAGACTATAGTGATAAATATAATTTATTAAAACATGCATTAAAATTAAAACAATATAAAACAAATAAAGCTGTTTTATGCTTAAATACCCTTGATGTAATTGTTAAATCTAATAAAATACCTAAAATTAATCCTAAAGATTTACATAGTATTATGTCTATGGAAATAGATGAAATGATTTCTCTTGATCGACAGAATTATATATTCTCTTATGAAGTAATGAGAGAAGTTGAAGAACATGGGAATAAGTTTTTAGATTTAATATTAGCAGGTTTAGAAAGTAAAGAAATTACTAATATCTTAAAGATTTTTAATGAACTTAATTTAAAATTAGAATACATAGATATATTACCAGCTGCATATTCAAGAGTTTTAAAAGAAATTGAATATAGTGATATGATGATTGTTAATACTGGTGAGTATAGTACAGCTATTGATATATACAAAGAAGATTCATTGTATATTCACGATAATGTACCTGCTAGATTAAATGGAAGTTCACAAGTACATGATTATATTAGGCTAGTAGATGAAGCTAATGGTCTTATGAATTACTATTCTTCAAGAAACTTCGGTAAGATAGTTGATAGTATCTTACTTATAGGTAAACATGCAAACAATAAAGATATAATAGAAAGTTTCAAGAGTGTATTTACAAGTGAGATAATACCTGGAATAGAGAGCTTGTATGATATATATGCTGATATTAAGGGAAATGTATCAGAATCTCAGCTTAATATGATAGTAGAAATTATAGGATGTATGCTTAGAGAAGAAAAGAAATCTACATATTTAAGAATGAATCTACTTCCAGAGGAAATGAAAAGAAATGATCAAAGAAAAGAGAGTTTGATAAAATTACTAAAAATAGTACCTATAGTGTTAGCGATTTTATATTCACCAATAATAGCGTTAAGTACTATGAATGATATGAATCAAAATGAACTAAATGTAGTTCAAACACAAATAGAACAAGTAAAAATTGAATATAATCAAACTGATGATATAGAAAAAAATATAAAATCTAAAGAAGACGAAGTAAAAACATATGATATGCTTATAAATAAAGAACCAAAGTGGGGAACTATTTTTACAGCTATAGATAAGAATATACCATTTAAGGTTCAATTAGATAACTTAAGTTTAAGTTATGTAGCTGATTTAATTGAAGATAGTGAAGAGAATCAAGATAAAGATACTCAATCTGAAAATACTACTACACAAAATGAGGAACAACCTTTATATGAAAAAGTTCCCAACTTTATAACTATTACAGGAAAAGCCCAAACTCCATCTTTTGTTGGACAGTTTGTACATAACCTTAAGTCACTACCTTATTTTGATGACATTAAGTTCTCAGGGGTTACTGAACAAACATCAGGAAATAAAGAAAGTATTAATAATTCTTATAGTTTTAGTATTACTGCTAAGATAAAGGATGGTGTAGTTATAAGTGAGTAAGGATAAAAATAATATAGATGAAGTAAAAGAAAAGAAAAATATTTCACAGATGGATGTGAACAATTTATTTAAAAGAGACATTCTTAAGCAAAATATAAGTCCTAAATCTGCGGCTATAATTATAGGAGTATTAGTTGGAATTGCTGTATATGGATATTTATTTGTGTATCCTAAGTTTATGGAGTATAAGACTACTAAGTCTAACTTAGAAAATGTACAAAGTGAGCTATTAGAATATCAGCAGAAATTAGATAAAATACCTATGTTACAGGAAAGATTAGATGCATTAACTAAGGAAGCTAAGATAAAGAGTAAGAGATTAAGTCATGATATGGAAGATGGCTTGTTCCTTATAGGACTTGATAAGGTTATAAGAGATTTAGGCATAAGGCTGATAAATTATACTATAGAAGACAGCGTTGATTATGATAACTTCTATGCTATACCAATGAGTTTGAGTGTAGAAGGTGATTATAGAAGAGTTAGAGAGCTTATATATTATTTAGAAAATCAAAAAAACATTACACAAGTAATGAATTATAGTATGGCAACAAAGATGACTGAAACTAAGAAAGAGATCAACAAGAGAGTATATTGGACAAGAGGAGATACTTACTATCATTTAGATAAATCTTGTCCTAGTATGGTAAAAGGTGATATTCTATATGGAACACCAGCTCAAAGTGGAGCAAGAAAACCAGATCCAGATTGTGTTGAAGATATTTCTAATACTATTGAGGTACAGGTTACATCTAAAGCTAGTGGGGATGTTTCTGCTAATATTAAGTTTATAGTATATAGTTCTGAGAAAGATATTATTAAATTAGATACGGACAAACCAGAAAATTGGAAATCTGGTAAATATAATCCGTTTGAGGATACACTGAATTAGGAAAGTTTCATAAGGAACATATGGAAATTGCATCTTACGATTTTGGTTAAGGTGCAATTTGTTTGTAAGGAGGTTGGTGGGGTGTTGAAAAAGTTGAGAAATAATAAAGGTTCAGCTATGTTATTAGCCATATTTGCTATGATACTAATTACTATGGTTATTCTTTTATTTACTACTCAAATAGGAAATCAGATAAAATCTACAATAAGAAATAGCAATAAAATGGCTAATAAATATAAAGTAGAAGCCAAAATAGAAACTTATTTAGCGAAAGTTATAGAAAGTATAGATGTTGAAGCGATAGAGAATAAATCTACATCAGATAAATGGGTATTAGACCACTATGAAATTCAGTATTATGATACAATAACTAAAAAAAATAAAACAATATCTGTAAACAAAAATGAAAAGACTGAGTTTAACTTAATTATAAATGAATCTATAGAAGGATATGTTATAGAAGCTGAATTTTTAATAAAGATATCAAATATAACAAAAAAGTCTCAAATATCGCCAGTAAGTTTCACAGAACAAAGGTATAATACTGATTATAATGTAAATTATGATGTTATTAAATGGAATAAAAAATAATAGGTTTATGGAGATGATGAATTGAAATATAAAAATAATAAAGGATTTACATTATTAGAACTTTTGGTATCTCTTGCTATTATAACTATTTTATTATTATCATTTTTTAGAATTATAGATAGCACTATTAGGATGAATACTAAAAATGATAGAGATATAAAAGCTCTAAATATAGCACAAAGTGAAATAGAAAATGTTAGAAGTCAACTTAAAAATCTAAGTAATAAAAAAACAATTAATATAGATGGTCAAAGTATTAAGTTAGATGAAATTGAAGATACGATAAAAACGATTGAGTACTCCAAAAATTATGAAGGAAAAGATTATCAAATTATAATGAATTTAAATAAAAACAAAGAAGTTGAGGATATATATTTAAAAGATATGTATTTAGTAGATGTAAAAATTGATGTTAAGTTAAAAGATAAGTATCTTAGTAAGAAAAATACGAAATTAGAAACTACTATATTAAGTAGGAATGAAGTTAAGAAGTAAGATGTTAAAATAGATAAAAGATAGTGAGGAGAATATAAATGAATATATTTTCATTGTTAGAAATAGCAGTAGAACTTGGAGCATCAGATGTCCATATTACAATAGATAGCCCTCCAATAGCAAGAATAAAAGGAAGTTTTGTAAAGCTGAGAGAAATAAATTTATCACCACAAGATACAGAAAATATGGCCAGGGAAATAACTGGACCTAAAAATTTCAAAAGATTAGAAGAACATGGGGAAGTAGATTTATCAATATCTCTTCCAAGTGGAGATAGATTTAGAGTAAATGCATATAAGCAAAGAGGAAATTATGCAGTAGCAATAAGAACAATAACATCACAAATACCATCATTTAAAACATTAGGTCTACCAGATGTTATTGCTAGATTTGCAGAAAAGCACAAAGGATTAGTTCTTGTAACTGGACCAACAGGAAGTGGAAAGAGCACAACTTTAGCAAGTTTAGTAGATATAATAAACTCTACACAAGAAAGACACATAATAACATTAGAAGACCCAATAGAATACGTTCATCACCATAAAAAAGGTATAGTAAATCAAAGAGAAGTTGGAAACGATACAGATAGTTTCCATTCAGCATTAAGAGCAGCACTACGTCAAGACCCAGATGTTATTTTAGTAGGAGAGATGAGAGATCCTGAAACAGTTTCAATAGCACTTACAGCAGCAGAAACAGGTCACTTAGTTTTTTCAACTCTACATACAGTAGGTTCAGCTAAGACTATAGATAGAATAGTAGATATGTTTCCAGCTGAACAACAGCAGCAAATAAGAACACAATTATCTACAGTGTGTGAAGGTATTGTTTCTCAGCAATTAATACAAACAATAGATGGAAGAAACAGAGTAGCCGCTCTTGAAGTTATGGTGGCAACCCCAGCTATACGAAATTTAATAAGGGAAAACAAGACATATCAAATACAAAATATAATACAAACAAATTCTAAACTAGGAATGCAATCAATGGATCAAGAGCTTGTTAATTTATATAGACAACGAAGAATATCTAAAGAAAGCGTATTAAGTAGATGTTCCGATTATGAGTATACATCTAGATGTATAGGTGGAATGAACTATTAGTTGGTATTTTAGGGAGGAATTCATGTGATTAAGAGAAATAGTAGGGGATTTACACTATTAGAATTATTGATTGCAATAGTTATGTTCACTACGATTATTTTTATAGGATATAAAATAATAGATAAATCTACACAATCAGTTAAAATTCAAGGGATTATAAATAAAGGTCAATTGACTATGAATGATATGAATACGTACATTACAAAAGATTTAGAGCAATCTCAGTCGATAATATTAGAAGACAATACTGATTCAAATGTAAAGTATGAGAATGTGAATAAAGAAAAAGACTTTTTCGAAAAATCATTGAAAAAAATAATGGATCAGGGCAAAAATAAAATAGAATATAGGTATATAATAGATATAAAAAATAAACAGTACGATAGTACCTATATTGTTAAAATAGAAAATGATAGATACTCTATTTATAGAGAAGTCATAAATGAACCTAAAATAGAATTTATAAGTAAATCTAGATTAGAAAAAGAAGGTGATTTAATTAAATATCCTTTTATGATTAATGGAATTGATCCATATGAAGTAACGATGGGATATAAAACAGATAAATATAAAAATAATACCTATAAATTTGAAGTAACATCTAGATATTTAGATGAAACGATAGAGGATGAAAAAGAAGAATTAATTCCTCCTGATAAAGAAACAATAAATCCGCCAGGATTTAAAGAATATTCATATGTTGGTTTTTGGGCAGCTAATGCAAAAAAGAAAACAACCAATAATTTATATACATGGATAAAAGATATTGATGACTATGGAACTCAGAGAAATGATTTAGGAGAAAAAACTTATTATGATATAAAGAGTGAGTTACGCCCTTTTAATAAAGGTAATGAATATGCTCATACTGATTGTGGCAATCATGAAGAAAACAAACATCCATCTGATAAGTGTTCATGGGTTTCTACTCAGCAAAATAGTATAGAAGTCAATAAAATAAGTATATATATAAGTCAAAGAGCTATAGTTAAAGATCTTAGAATAACATCTAATCAAATAGATAGCATAAATTATAATGGAACAGATATAACTAAAAATGAAATCATATTGGAGGGTGGAGAAGAAGGTAAGTGGTATAACTTTGAAATTATATTGAAAAATGGAAGTAAGGTACAAGAAATAGATCTTATAGGAAATCTTGTTATAGACCAAGGAAATCCTAATTCTATAAATCAAGGTTATGCTATTATTGTATATGGAACTTCCATAAATACTGAATAAATTAATTTTTAGAAATATTTACATAGACTTATAAACATAAGTATACTGATAAAATATTAGTTTGGAGAAAAAAATGAATATGTATTTTAAAATAATGTCATTCATAATGGGAATAACTTTTGGAAGTTTCTTCAACGTGTGTATCTTCCGAATACCACAAAAAAAATCAATATCAAATCCACCATCGCACTGCTACAACTGTAATACCAGACTAAAACCATTAGACTTAGTACCAATACTAAGTTGGACGTTATTAAGAGCAAAATGTAGATACTGTGGACAAAATATATCACCAAGATATGCACTAGTAGAGTTATTAACAGGAATACTATTCGTATTACTATATAACGTATATGGAATGAATGTTATAACATTATATTATTTATTACTAATATCGCTACTTATAATAATAACTTTTATAGACATAGACCACTACATAATACCAGACGGATTAATAGTATTCGGTTCGGTTTTTACATTAATATTCAATATACTAGATAAAGGAATAGGAATAAAAGACAGTTTACTAGGCGGTCTAATATGTGGTGGAGGTATGTTACTTTTAATATACCTAATAGAATTTATAGTAAAAAAAGAAGTCATGGGCGGAGGAGATATAAAGCTCTTCGCAATGATAGGGCTATTTTTAGGAATTAAAGGTGGATTATTAACAATCCTTTTAAGTATATATGTAGGAGCTATATACGGAATAATAACTATAATATATAGTAAGATAAAAAAACAGGAATATAATTCAATGATACCCTATGGACCGCTTATATCGGCTGGAGCAGTAATTACTGTTCTATGTGGAACAAATATAATCAATTGGTATATGGCAATGTTTTAATGATTAAATATACAATGAAGGGTCAATAATTAAATTAACCCTACTATTGTATATAACCATATGATTTATATACTAATAATCTCACTAATAATATCTCACATATGCAATAAGAAATTATACAAAATATGTGATGAAGTAAATAAAAATAAAACAAATACAATAGTAATTTACCTAACAATAATATCATCAATGACCTTGATTTATTATAAATATGGACTAAGTATAGAAAGTATAAAATACTTATCACTAATGCCATTTATAATAATTATCTCAATAATAGACTATCACACTACATACATATATGATATAACAGTACTTAATGGTATAATAATTCAAGGTGCGATTTTTCTAATCACAATAAATACAGAAACAAACACAACAAGTCACTTATTAGCATTAATAATAGGATTTGTAATACCATACATACTAGTAATTATAACAAAAGGGCTAGGAAAAGGTGACATAGGCGTATATAGCTTATGTTGTTTTGCGTTAGGTCATAACTATGCAATATACCTAATAGCATTATCTTTTGCACTAGCATCTGTATACTGTGTATATATACTTTTAACAAAAAGTGATAAAATAAAAAAAATACCATTTGCGCCATTTATATCATTAGCTACAATAACAATAATATTAACAAATTATGATATATTAAAAATATATTTTGACATAATAAAACATTAAAGGAGGAGATGCAAATGTACGTAGTAGTAGGGTTGGGAAATCCAGGAAAACAATATGATAAAACAAGACACAATGTAGGATTTGATGTTATAGACATTCTTGCAAAGGAATATGGCATATCTGTGACGAAGATAAAACATAAGGCTTTAATTGGAGAAGGTAGAATCGGTTCTGAAAAAGTTTTATTAGTTAAACCACAAACATATATGAATTTAAGTGGGGAAACTTTAATAGATATATATAAATACTATAAAGTAGATTTGAGCAATATAATAGTAGTGTACGATGATATCGACTTAGATGTTGGAAAGATAAGAATCAGAAAAAAAGGAAGTGGCGGAACTCATAATGGAATGAGGTCTATTACAAAGTGTTTAGGTTCTACAGATTTTCCAAGAATAAGAGTTGGTGTATCTAAGCCAATGCCAGGACAAGATTTAGCTGATTTCGTTCTTTCAAGATTTAGAAAAGAAGAAGCTATAGATTTAGAAAGTGGACTTGAAAAAGCATATCGTGCAGTAGATTGTATTATAAGAGAAAATATCGATATATCTATGAACAAATATAACGGATAGTGAGAGGGGATTTATATATGAATGATGTTTTTGTATACCCTTTGCAAAATTCAAAAGAATATAAAGATGTAATAAATTGCATAAAAAATAATAAAGGCTCATTACTAGTTAATGGCCTTTTGCCAGTGCAAAAACCTCATGTTGCCTATTCTATATTCAGGGATTTATCTAGACAGATTGTCTTTATAGCCAGTAGTGATTTGGAAGCTAAAAAGGTATATGATGATTTAAGTTTTTATATGAAAGATAAAGTAGAGTATCTAGGATTCCAAGATATCTACTTTTATCATTTAGATGCAAAGGATAGAAATGAAGAAGCTAAAAAATTAAAGGTGTTACTAAAATTAGCTAAAGGCGAGGATATGATTTTAGTAACATCTATTGAAGCTATATTAAAGAAATACACTCCTAAGGATGTTTTATTACAAAATATATTTACCTATAAAATAGGGAATAATGTTAACTTAGAAGAGTTAAGCGATAGATTAGTTTCTTTAGGTTATGAAAGGGTTTCTAAGATAGAAGGTTTTGGTCAGTTTAGTATTAGAGGGGGAATTATAGACATATTTTCACTAGAATACACAAATCCGATTCGTATGGAGCTATTTGATGATGAAATAGATTCTATACGAACTTTTGATGTATTCTCACAAAAATCTATTGATAAGATTAAGGAATTTTCTATAACTCCATCTAGAGAATTTATATATCCTAAAAAGACTGATGAAGCTGTTGATAGAATTAAAAAAGATATTGCTAATCATACTAATGAAGATGTGCTTGCTAATGTAGACAATATATCTAGTAAAACGTATTTTGAAGGCATAGAGAACTATATTGATTATGTGTATACAGATGAAAATAAAAGTTTATTCACATATTTAAAGGATAATGCAGTAGTATTTGTCAATGATATAAGTAGAGTTAAGGAAAGATGCGAGAATTATATAAATGAGTTTAAGGATAATTATAAGTTGAATCTTGAAAGAGGATTAGCTCTTAAGAATCAAGGTAAGATATTGTATCATTACAGTGACTTAGAATTTATAATATCTGATAAAAAGTTAGTTTTAAATACTTTGCTTCCAAAACCTATAAATGATTTTAATGTAAAGTCTGTAGTGAATTTTGAATGTAGAGAAATTCCTACTTTCAATGCGAAGGTGGATGTTCTTGTAGAAGAATTAAATAGATTAAGATATAACGGTTATAAGGTAGTCTTAGCTACTAATACTTTAGAAAGAGCAAAAAAATTAAACTCAGAGCTATTAGATTTAGAATTAGAGACTACTATATCAGAGAATAGAGATATAGAGTTAAAATCTTCTCAAATTATAATTACACCAGCTCGTATAAGCAGTGGATTTGAGTATAAGTCTATAAAGTTCGCTGTTATAACTGATAATGAAATGATAGGTGTTCATAAGAGAATATCTACTTCTAAGTCTAAAAAATCCAAAAAAGGTAAGAAGATAGATTCTTTCTTAGATTTAAATGTTGGTGACTATGTTGTACATGAAAATAGTGGAGTTGGTAGATATACAGGTATTGAACAAATTACTGTAAATGCTATTAAAAAAGACTACATGAAGATAGTATACCAAGGTGGAGATAATTTATATGTACCAATAGACCAAATGGACAAGGTACAAAAGTATATTGGTGTTGAAGAAGATAAGGTCAAGCTAAATAAGTTAGGTACTAATGAATGGACAAGAGCTAAGGCTAAAGTTAAAAAAGAAATAGAAGATATGACTAAAGAGCTTATAGAGCTGTATGCTAAGCGTGAAAAGGTAAAAGGATACAAGTTTGATAAAGATACTCCTTGGCAAGCAGAATTTGAGTCTTTATTCCCTCATCAAGAAACAGATGATCAGTTAAAAGCGATAGAAGAAACTAAAAAGGACATGGAAACAGATAAGGTTATGGATAGACTTATCTGCGGAGACGTTGGATATGGCAAGACTGAGGTAGCTATAAGAGCTGTATTTAAGGCTTGTATGGATCAAAAGCAAGTTGCAGTATTAGTTCCTACTACAATACTTGCCCAACAACATTATAATACTTTTAAAGAAAGATTTGAAAACTACCCAATAAGAGTAGAGGTATTAAGTCGATTTAAAACTCCTAAACAACAAAAACAAATTATAGAAGATACCAAAAAAGGTTTAGTAGATGTATTAATAGGTACTCATAGAATTGTATCTAAGGACATAATGTTACCTAACTTAGGTTTGGTTGTTATAGATGAAGAGCAAAGATTTGGAGTTAGACACAAGGAATCTCTTAAAAAAATAAAGTCAACTGTAGATGTTCTTACTTTATCAGCAACGCCTATTCCTAGAACGTTGCATATGTCTTTAAGTGGGATAAGAGATATGAGTGTTATAGAAGAGCCTCCTCAAGAAAGGCATCCTGTCATTACTTATGTTACAGAAGGTAAGGAAAGTATTATACAAGATGAGATTGAAAGAGAGTTAGGTAGGGGTGGTCAAGTATTCTTTGTATATAATAGAGTAGAGAATATTGAAGAGATGGCTAGTATGATAAAGAGGCTGGTACCAGATGCTAGGGTAGCTGTAGCGCATGGTAGAATGACTTCTAAAGCTCTTGAAAACATCATCTTAGGTTTCTTAAACAAAGAATATAATGTATTAGTTTGTACTACTATAATAGAAACTGGTATGGATATTTCAAATGCAAATACTATGATTGTGTATAATGCAGATAAGATGGGGCTTGCTCAACTTTATCAGTTAAGAGGTAGGGTAGGAAGAAGTTCTAGACAAGGTTATGCTTATTTAATGTATGAAAAAGATAAAGTTCTTAGTGAAATAGCTGAAAAGAGATTAAAGGCTATAAGAGAGTTTACTGAATTTGGTTCAGGATTTAAGATAGCTATGAGAGATCTCGAAATAAGGGGTGCAGGTAATATACTTGGTTCTCAACAACATGGTCATATGGCTATTATAGGATATGATTTATATGTGAAAATGTTAAATGAAGCTATTAAGAAAGTTAAGGGAGAATCTATTATTGAAGATGTAGATGTGGAAATAGATTTAAGTGTAAACGCATATATTCCCGATAGTTATATAAGTGACGAGTTAATTAAGATAGAAATGTACAAAAAAATTGCTTCTATTGAAACGAAAGAAGATATGCAAGAGGTACAAGAAGAGTTAGAAGATAGATTCTCTGATATACCTAAATCTGTTCAATCATTACTAAAAATAGCATATATAAAGACTCTATGTAAGAAGTTAAAGATACAAAAAATTAGACAACTTAAAGATGAAATATTATTAATTCCAACAACTAGATACAAAACAAAGGAAAAAATAGGGTATAATATTGTGATAGAATTGGAAGAACTACTAGAGAAGATGTGTAGTATAAAATAACTTAACAATGAAGAAAGGGTGTTTACATTTTGAAAAAGATAATGTCAGTAGTTGTATCTATCATATTAGGTATATCTATGACTGCTTGTGGTAGCAGTGTAAAAAGCGAAGAAGTAGTAGCAACAATAAATGAAAAAAATATAACTTCAAGTTACTATGAAAAAACATTAGCGCTATATAAGCAATCAGTAGAATCTATGTATGGAGCAACTATATGGGATACAGAAGTAGAAAAGGGAGTAAAATATAAAGACCAATTTAAAGATATAATGCTTCAACAAATGATAGATGCAGAAGTTATGTATCAAGAAGCTAAGAAAGAAAATTTATTACCGTCTAAAGCAGAAGTAGATAAGAAATTTAAAGAATTAAAGAAAGATATTGATTCTGATCAAGAGTACAAAAAGAGCTTAGAAAAAATAGGGATCGATGACGAGTATTTAAAAACTCAACAAGAACAAGACTTAGCCTTACAAAATTATAAAAATAATTTTAATAAAACAACAAAGATATCAGATGAAGAAATGAAAAAATATTATGAAGATCATGAAAAAGATTATTATAGAGATGAAGTAAAAGCATCTCATATACTAATATCTACTGTAGATAAAAACAATAAACCTCTTTCTGAAGCTAAGAAAAAAGAAGCTAAAAAGAAAGCTGAAGATGTACTTAAAAAAGCTAAAGCTGGAGAAGAATTTGCAGCATTAGCAAAAGAATATTCTGATGATCCAGGTTCAGGAAGTCAAGGTGGAGACTTAGGATACTTTGCAAAAGGTCAAATGGTACCCGAGTTTGAAGCAGTAGCATATGATCTAAAAGTGGGCGAAATATCTGATATAGTAGAGTCTCAATTTGGATATCATGTAATAAAAGTAACAGATAAAATAGATGAGCAAACTCCTTATGAAGAGGTAAAAGATTCAATAAAAGATACTTTATTAACTGAAAAGTTTTCAGAGCAAATAAAAAAACTTTCAAAAGAAGCTAAAGTTGAAAAAAATGAAGATGTAATAAAGAAAATAAAATTATAAATTTTTAATTATTTAATTATATTAAAAAGCTATGTTAACTAATACATAGCTTTTTTTGTATATTTTTCTTATCATTGGTAAAAATAAGCCTAAAGTTACTAATGGAGGGATAAATTATATATGAGAGCGACAGGAATTGTTAGAAGAATAGATGACTTAGGAAGAGTTGTTATTCCTAAAGAAATAAGAAAAACTTTAAGAATTAGAGAAGGAGATCCTTTAGAAATATTCACAGCTAAAGATGGAGAAGTAATTCTTAAAAAATATTCACCTATAGGAGAATTAAATGAATTCTCACAAGAATATACAGAAACATTAGGAGAAACCTTAGGATGTGGAGTGGTAGTAACAGATCTAGATTCTATAATAGCAGTTTCTAAGTTACCTAAAAAAGACTACAAAGAAAAAAGTATAAGTGATGAATTAGAACAATTAATAGAAAATAGAGAAATAAAATATGCTAAGGATAGTAAATTATTGCCTATACATAAAGATGACCCTATGGAATATGCTAAGCAAATAATAATGCCAATAGTTAGTTCATCTGGTGACTGTATAGGATCTATAATATTAGTATCAAAAGAAACGGAAGATATATCAGACCCAGAAGAAAAGATATTAAAAATAGCAGCTAACTTCCTAGGAAAACAAGTTCAATAATTATTTTAAAACCAAGACCCTATATTTAGGGTCTTTTGAAGTTTTTTAGTAATATATTGAATATACTATTGAATATATGATATATTAAAGTTTGTTATATAAATCAAGTGGAGGTTGAGTTATGAATAATAACAAGAATAAAGATTCATTCTTAAAAGGTGCTCTTATACTTGGGATGGCGGGTATAATAGTAAAGATAATGGGTGCATTTTTTAGGATACCTCTTGGAAACTTAATTGGTTCAGAAGGTATGGGTTATTATCAAGCAGCATATCCTGTCTATACTTTATTTTTAACTTTAGCAACAGCTGGATTTCCAACTGCACTTGCTAAGTTAGTTTCAGAAAAGAATGCAATTGGGGACCACAAGGGATCATATAAAATATTCAAAGTATCATATACAGTGTTATTTATGACTGGATTAATAGCATTTTGTATATTCTTCTTTGGAGCTAATTACATAGTTAATAATATAATGGAAAACCCAGGTGCATATTATGCGATGATAGCTATTTCACCGGCACTTTTGTTTGTACCAATGATGTCTTCTTATAGAGGATATTTCCAAGGTAAAAGAGAAATGGCAAAGATTGCAGTATCTCAGATAAGTGAACAGTTTTTTAGGGTTGTATTAGGTTTAGGATTAGCTTATTATTTAATGAACAAATATGGACCAGAATTAGGAGCAGCAGGAGCTATAATGGGTGCTACTGTAGGAGCTGTAGCTTCTATAATATATTTAATACTAATTTATATAACAGAAAGAAAACAACGTAAAGCAGAAATAAAAACTAGTCAACACTTTAAAGATGAATCTGTTATTATAATATTAAAGAAACTTTTAGTAGTTGCAATACCTATAACAATAGGTGCATCTGTAATGCCTTTAGTAAATATGATAGATAATGTAATAGTTATTAGAAGACTTACAGAAGCAGGATTTACATCAAGTGAAGCATTATCAATGTTTGGACAGTTAACTGGTATGGCAATGGCTATAATAAACTTACCATCAGTTATAACTATAGCTATGAGTATGAGCTTAGTACCTTCTATATCAGAAGCTTATGCAATTGGTAATAAGGCTAAAGCTAAAAAAGATACTAAGAATGCTATAAAAGTAACTTTATTCATGGTTTTACCAGCGGCATTTGGATTGGCTGCACTTGCAACTCCAATAATGCAACTTTTATATCCTAAAGAACCAGCGAGTATAGGGACAATATTATTTGTACTTACACCTTGTGTTGTATTTTTAGGATTAATGCAAACTATGAATGGTATATTACAAGGTATGGGGAAACCAATGATACCTGTTATAGCATTATGTGTAGGTATGCTAGCTAAAGTAGTTATAAGTTATACATTAACAGTAATACCAACAATAAATGTTTTAGGTTCTGCACTTGGTACAGTTACAGCTTACTTAGTTGCAGCCATAATTGAAATAATTTATATAAGAAAGGCTATGAACATAAAATTCTCACCTAAAGAATTCTTTATAAAACCATTAATAACTGTTATAACAATGTTTATAGTGGTTAAATTGAGTTATGGAGTTTTAGCAGGAGTATTAGGTGGCAAATTAGCTACTGTTTTAGCAATAGCAATAGGTGCAGTAATTTACGGATTAGTACTTTTATTCATAGGTGGAATTAAAAAAGAAGAGATATTAACTATGCCAAAAGGTAAAAAGATCTATAGATTACTTAAAAAACTTAACCTTATGAGATAGTAAAGAGAATATATATACAAATGAAGGAAATACTTATAAATAGTAAATTTCCTTCATTTGCATTAAGATATGTATAAAATTCTTAAGAATTGAAATAAACTAAGAGGAGTGATATTATGGGTAAGATAAGAATTATAGGACTTGGCCCAGGAGATTATTCTCTTATTAGTCAAGGTGCATTAGAAGTACTACAATCAAATTCAAGAATATTTTTAAGAACTGAAAAGCATCCGATTGTGGACAAGCTTAAAGAAACTATACAATACACTTCCCTAGATTATTTTTATGATAAAGAAGAAAATTTTGAAAATGTATATAGCAAAATTTCTGAATTCATTATAAACTTATCTAAAGAGGGTGATTTAGTATATGCAGTTCCAGGACATCCAAGAGTCGCAGAAAGGACTGTAAGCATAATAGAGTCAATGGCAAAAGAAAAAGGTATAGAAGTTGAAACTGTCGCTTCTATGAGCTTTGTAGACGCTATGTTTAATTACCTAGCAATTGATCCTGCTGATGGATTTAAGTTAGTAGACGCTTTTGAAGTAGAAAATTCATACATAGATACAAATACAAGTATGATAATAACTCAAATATATGACCATTTTATAGCATCAAATATAAAGCTAAAACTAATGGAATATTATGATTATGACCAAGAAGTATGTATAGTAAATGGTGCAGGTGTTAAGAATCTAGAGAGTAAGAAATATGTACAATTACATGAACTTGATAGAATTGAAAATTTATTTGATTATTTAACTAGCTTATATATACCAAAAAGTTCTAAAAACATGTATAATACTGTACATGACCTGGAAAACATAATGAAAACATTAAGAAGTCCATCTGGATGTGATTGGGATAAAAAACAAACGCATAAATCTCTTAAAAAATACGTTATAGAAGAAGCCTATGAGCTTTGTCAAGCCGTTGATAATGATGACATAGATGAAATGATAGAAGAGTTAGGAGATATCCTCCTACAAGTTATATTCCACTGTCAAATAGGTCAAGAAGAGGGATATTTTGATTTAAAAGAAGTAGTTAATGGAATATGTACAAAACTTATATATAGACATCCTCATGTTTTCAATAATGCAGATATAGATATGGCTACATTTGAAAAAACATGGGAAGAGCTAAAGCAACAAGAAAAAGGTGAAAGTAATATAACAGATGGATTAAAAAGAATACCAAAGTATTTACCAGCTCTTATAAAAGCAGAAAAGATTCAACATAAAGCTGCTCTTGTAGGTTTTGATTGGGACGAAATAGAGGATGTATTGAAAAAAATTGAAGAAGAATACAAAGAATTACTTGACGAATGCAAAGCAGGAAATATAAAATACATAAAGGAAGAACTAGGAGATTTACTATTTTCTATAGTAAATTTAGCTAGATTTTTAAAAATAGATCCAGAAGAAGCCTTAAACTGTACGAATCAAAAGTTCGTCAATAGATTTGAATTTATGGAACAAAGTGCCATAGATATTGATAGAAATTTTGAAGATATGACACTACAAGAGAAGGATATACTTTGGAACAAGGCAAAATCAAATAAACTATAAAAATAAGTTACGCAAAAAACTAGAATTTTCACAGAAAATTAGAATTCTATTTTATAAATATTTTAGGAGGTAAGTATCGTGAACAAAGCTGAATTAGTATCAAGAATGGCAGAAAAGAGTGAATTAACAAAGAAGGAAGCAGAAGCTGCATTAAACGCTTTCATGAAATCTGTAGAGGAAGCATTAGTTAATGGGGAAAAAGTTCAATTAGTTGGATTTGGAACATTTGAAACAAGAGAAAGAGCTGCTAGACAAGGTAGAAACCCAAGAAACCCAGAAGAAGTTATAGAAATACCAGCTTCTAAAGCTCCAGTTTTCAAAGCAGGAAAAGGACTTAAAGATATAATAAATGGATAATTATTAAATTGACAAAGTGTGGGATAATATGCCACACTTTTTCTATATAAAGTATTAGGAGGATGAGAAGATGAGGCTAGATAAATTTTTAAAAGTATCAAGAATAATCAAAAGAAGAACAGTTGCTAAAGAGGCTTGTGATAAAGGGATAGTTACTATAAATGGAAAAGCAGCTAAGTCTTCATCAGAAGTTAATATAGATGATATCTTAGAAATTACTTTTGGTGAAAAAGTGATGAGATGTAAAATAAATGAAATAAAAGAACATGTACTAAAAAATGATGCAAAAGAAATGTATGAGATAATAGAATAAAATTAACAATTCCTCAGTATATTTATAGTAGTATTAATAGAAATATTTACTGGGGGGATATTATGGAACATAATATAATGTTAAAAGATAGGTCAAGTTTAGTTGTCTCTGGGGTAGAACATATTTATTCTTTTAACGATAAAAAAGTAGAAGTAAGAACTTGTGTAGGCGAAATGGTAATAGAGGGCGAAAATCTAGACATGAGTAAATTAAGCTTAGATGAAAATATCATAAATATAGAAGGTATGATTAATTCTATTGTATATTCAAAAGAAAGAAAGCCACAAGAAAATTTCTTTAAGAAGGTATTTAAGTAGATGATTCCATTTACTCAAGATGTAATCTATTTTTATGCAACTATTTATGGTGGAATAATTATAGGCTTATTGTTTGATGTTTATAGGGCATTAAAAGCAAACTTTAAAATCATAAAACATTGTTCTTTATTTTTTGATGCATTATTTTGGTCTTTGACTACCATTATAATATTTATAACAATAAATGCTATAGAATTTTTTGAATTAAGATATTATCATTTTGTGGCTTTATTTATTGGTTTTATCTTATATTACAACACTATAAGTAAATTTATTTTAACAATAATTAATAAAATTATTTCTTTCTTAACAAATTTATTCAAAAAAACGATAAAATACATAGTCAGTATTTCAAACAATTTGTATTACGTTATAATCTACTCACTACACTTTTTATTTGATATTATATTTTATATACCGAATATGTTTTTAGTAATTACAAGGTTTGTAAAGAGAAAGTCTAGAGGTAAACTAAAAATTAAAAAAAGGATGTAGATGAGATGAACTTAAGAAAAATTTTTTCTAGCCAGTTTCTAGTTATAAGTATGTTTCTAATTTTTATGGTATTCAGTTTAGCCAGTGGGTTTGTGTTTCAGATAACAAAGGTAAAGCAATATAGGTCAGAAATAGTAAATCTAAATAAACAAATAGATAATACCAAAGAAGAAATAGAAAATCTTAAGAAAATAGGAAATACTCAAGATTTAGAAACTGATGCGAGAAATCGTTTGAATATGGTTAAGCCAGATGAGATAATATATGTTGATATACAGAGAAGGTAACCAAGTTACCTTCTTTTGTGTATCAAAGTTTATGATTTTGAACTGAAGAATAGGAGAGATACAGATGAAGATTGGAACTATAGATATTGGAACAAATTCTATGAGATTATTAATAGGAGATTATATAGATGGTAAAGTTGAACATAGAAGGAAGTTTATAAATACCACTAGAATTGGACAAGATGTGGATAAAGATGGATATATAAGTGAAGAGGCTATAAAACGTAATATAGAGGCCCTCAAGCAATTTTCGAACATTTGTAAAGAAGAGAATTGTGAACATGTTTATAGTATGGGAACTTCAGCTCTTAGGGACAGTACAAATGGGCATGAGTTTGTAGAGTTAGCAAAACAAGAAGTGGGAATAGATGTCGAGATAATAAGCGGAGAAGAAGAATCTAATTTAGGATTTAGAGGAGTATTAGAAGGATTAGAAAATGATGATGACATTTTAGTCATAGATATAGGAGGGGGTTCTACTGAATTTATTATAGGAGATAAAGAAGGAATAAAGTTTGTTAAAAGTGAAAATGTAGGAGCTTTAAGAATGACTGAAAAATTCTTGAAATCAGATCCTATTAATGAAGATGAATTTAAAGAGACATCAGTATTTATAGAAAATGAAATAAATGACACTTTAAATTATATAAAAGAAAAAAGGATAAAAAAGCTTGTAGGTATAGGTGGAACTATAACTTCTTTATCAGCAATGAATCAAGAGTTAGAAATTTATTCTATGGAAAAAATACATAATAGTAAAATATACAAAAAAGATATAGAAACTATTCTACAAAGTTTAAAAAACATGACATTAAGTGATAAAAAGCGCTTAAAAGGGCTACAGCCTAAAAGAGCGGATATCATAACTGCTGGTGTAAAAATATTGGATATAATAATGGAAAAGCTAGAAATAGAAGATATAGTCGTAAGCGAATACGATAATTTGGAAGGCTTAATGTGTCAAAAGGCAAAAAAAATGTCTTAATATTTTAAAGTTATAAAAACTGATTTTGACAAAAAAAAATCCCCCTCTTTGTTATAATCTCATTATAAACAAAAGAGGGGGATTTTCATGGATAAAAATGTAGTAAGTGTAAAGGGTAAAAATATAAATATAAATTATATAAATATAAGTAAATATATTGATTTTAATACACTAATGTTTTCTATAATTGGATTCTTACTAAGTAGATCTATATTAATTGGATCTATAGCTCCATTAGGTATAGCATTTTTCTTATACATATCCAAGATAGAGCGATATAGAATACCTGTATTTATGTCTACATTGATAGGTGTATTTTTATCTACAAATAGCATGCCGTACATGCTTAAGTATTCTTTATGTTTGGTTGTTTTTATGCTTATTAACAAAAAGGTAAAAAAGATAGATTCTATATGGAAAATATCTTTAATCGGAGCATTAGTAGTACTACCTATATCAATAGGACAAGCTTTGTTATCAAGCAGATATATATATGACATACTTATAGCCAGCATGGAAGGAATAATTATGTTTATAGCAGTTTATGTTTTTTCATATGGGATTGGATTACTAGTAAATTCAAATAATAAAATCGCAGTTAATATAGAAGAAGCAATATCTATAAGTTTGTTAGTTACATTTAGCATAATGGGTATAGGGGACTTGTCCATTATGGGTATATCTATAAGAATAGTTTTATCAACTATGCTAATTTTAATAGCATCTATTTTAGGAGGTTCTTCTATGGGAGCAACATCTGGAGTTGTAGTTAGTATAGCGTTTATTATTAATAACGTAACATCAGCTATTTACATGGGTATATTTTCCTTTGCAGGTCTTGTAAGTGGTGCATTTAATAAGATTAATAAATATTTTTGTATATTAGGATATATATTAAGTTGGATGATATTATATGCATATACTTCTGGGGTAGGTTCAAATTTAAATCAATTAAGAGATATATTAATAGGGAGTTTAATTGTATTAGTTTTACCGGAGAAATTTTTTAATAAGGTAGAAAAAATAATAAAGATTAATGTAAGTTCAAATGAAATTGTTTATGACTATATAATGAGAAGTAGAAGTTTAACTAATAATAGACTTATGAATATGAATAAAGCTTATAACAGTTTAGCAGATACTTTTGATCAGATAAGGGAAAGAGAAAAGGTTGTTGACCAAAGAGACGTAGCTAGTATTATAGACATGATACACAATGATCAATGTAAAGACTGTGGAATGAGAAGACGTTGTTGGGACTTAAAGTTTAATCATACATATACTTTAATGAATGATATATTAGAAAAATTAGAGGAAAATGGGGAGATAACTTGTAATCATGTTTCAGAGGAATTTATAAAGGAATGTATAAAACCAGAAGCTGTTATAAAAGTATCGAATTATTATTATAAATTATTTGCGCTAGATTATAATTGGAATATGAAATTTTCAGAGAGTAGAAGGTTAATAGCAAATCAGATAAGAAGTATGTCTAAGGCAATAGAATGCTTATCAAAAGATTTAGAAAGCAATATAATACTTGATTTAGAAAAAGAAAAAAATATATATGATCAACTAGAACGAAATAGCATATCAGTGGATAAAGTCAATTATATAACAAAAGGTAACGATGATTTTGAAATAAAAATAGAAAAGAAAACATGCAATAATGGTTGCATGTGTGAAGATAAGTTAATAGATGTTGTATCTGATTTTATAGAAGAAAACTTATCAGTTCAAAAAATAGGATGTCGTTCTCTAGGGAAACGATGTCAGATAACTCTTAGTAAAAGCCAAAAGTATAAGGTTATAACAGATGTTGCATGTATGTCTAAGGATGGTCATATTCTATGTGGAGATAATTATACTCATATGGATATTAATGATAGTAAGTATATGATTGCTATAAGTGATGGAATGGGAAAAGGAAAAAAAGCTTATGAGGAATCATCTATAACTATAGATATACTAGAAAAAATGATGGATGCAAAAATTGAAGATGAGATAATTGTAAATACTATAAACAATATGCTTTTATTGAAATCGTCGGATGAGATGTTTTCAACATTAGATTTGGGGATTATAGATTTGAAGAAAGGACTATTAGAAACTATAAAAATGGGGGCATGCTCTACTTATATAAAAAGGTATGAGGATGATATTGATTTGGTTTCATCATCATCACTTCCTGTTGGAATATTATCAGATATAAAATTAGATAGAAAGACTGTAAAAATAAAAGATGGTGACTATGTAATAATGGTATCAGATGGTATTCTTGATGCAGGTAAAAATAATAATATGGGTGATGATTGGCTTATATATTTTTTAAAGAGTATAGACACTACAAATCCTAAGAAAATTGCAAATTTAATATTAGATAGAGCACTGGAAATTCAAGATGGGATTGTTGAAGATGATATGACTGTATTAGTAACTAAAGTATATTCTAGTTAGAAAAAAAGATTTTATATATAATAAAATAGCATATATTAATGTGAAAACATTATATCAACAATTTATACATAAAATGTTGATATAATGTGGATAACGTATAAGTGAAAAATAAAAAGCTTATAAACATTGAAATTCCAAAGTTCGACAAAATAAAACAATGTAGATTAATTTTGGATTATATTTATTTTATTCATAATTAAGGTATGTTATCAACAAAAAAGGTGAATAAATAGCTAAAAACTGTTGATAAATTATAAAAAAGTGTTAATAAAATGTTAAAAAATAAAAAAATAAAAAAATAAAAAAATTATATATGTATTGAAAAAGCTAAATATTTGTCGGAAACATAACTGTGAATATGTGCATAAGTATGTGGATAAGTATTTTTTATAAATTAAAGTCTTAATACCAATAGTTGAATAATATGTAGAAAAAAAGCCATCCTAATATGTAAGTAGATTTTATTGAAAGGATGGCTTCTTATGGGGAAAAAATTATACAAAGTAATTATACCTTTATGTATATCTATTTTTAGTACTGTTCAGATGAACGAAGAAGTTTATGGGCAAGATTTAATAAAAGCAACTAATATTATTGCAGTAAATAATGATAAAGAAAATGAAAATCCGCAAGAAAAAGCAAATAAAAAACCAAAAATTGACTACAGTAAAACTTCTTGGAATTTGCAATCGTTATATAAAAGTGAGAAACACTGGCAAAAGGAGTTAAAAGACTTTAACAAGGATAGTAAAGAACTTAAAAATTATATAGGGAAAGTAACTAAATCTAAAACTCATTTATCATTTGCTTTAGATATAAAAGAAAAACTAGATATAAGAATGAATAAGCTTTATGCTTATGCAAAATTAAAACAAGATACTAATAAAAATTCATATAAATATTTAGATATGAATGAGAATATGGACAAAGTTTATAGAGATTATATGAAAATATGTTCTGATTTAGAGTTAGAGATACTTAAGTTATCGGATAAAGAATATAAGGAAATAGTATCTAATAATAAAATAAAGAAAAAATATGGAATGTACTTAGGAGATATTAGGAGGTCTAAGAAACATTACTTAGATGATAAATCAGAAGATTTGATTGCCAATATATCACCTATAGCTTCTTTACCAGGACAAGTATATGAACTTTTTAGAAATATGGACAAAAAAACTAATTTAAATCCATCTCAATATGTAACAGCTTTAGAATGTGGAGATAGAAAGGAAAGAAAGATTGCATATCAAAATGAATTTATATCTTATAATGACAATATAAATACGTTAGCAGGATTATTAGTTGGACAAGTAAAAAAGAATGTTTTTTACTCGACAGAAAGAGGTTATAAATCATCTTTAGATATGTATTTACAATCTGATGACATAGATACTAAAGTATATGATAAATTAATAGAAACTGTAAGTAAAAACAGGGATAGTCTACACAAATATGTAAGTTTAAGAAAGAAAGTTTTAAATCTAGATAAAGTACATTATTATGATATGTTTGTACCAATAGTAGAACCAGTGGACAATGACATTACTTATGATAAAGGTCAAGGAATAATATACTCAGCGTTATCTCCTCTTGGAAAAGAATATGGAGACATAATTTATAAAGCATTTAATGAAAGATGGGTTGATGTTTATTCCAATGATAATAAAGTAAGTGGAGCATATTGTTTATCTGTTTATGATGGGCACCCATATATTTTAACAAACTACAATAATACATTAGGTTCGGTATCAACGTTAGCTCATGAATTAGGACATGCGGCATATGAATATATGAGTGCAAAGAATCAAAATTATTTTAATTCAAATCCATCAATCTTTACTCATGAAGTTTCATCTATTACTAATGAAGCATTATTGTATGAGGTTCTTATAAAAAATAATCCTAATAGTAAAGAAAAGGCGTATTATATAACTCAATATTTAGATTTAATTAAAGATACATTATATATTCAAACTATGTATGCAGAGTTTGAAAAGACTATACATGAAATGGTTGAGAGTGGTAATAATGTAAATGCATTAGTATTAGATGATGTATGGGGACAACTTTTAAAGAAATATTATGGAAATGATTATGAAGTAGACCAATTATCTAAAGTGGGATGGTCAAGAATACCTCACTTTTATAATAGCTTTTATGTTTATAAATATGCAACTGGATGTAGTGCAGGAGTTAGCTTTGCACAAGATATATTAACGAATGGTCCTGATAGATATATAAATTTTCTTAAGGAAGGAAGTACAGATTACCCTACCAATCTACTTAAAGATGCAGGTGTGAACTTAACTACAACTAAACCTATAGAAGAGACGATAAAAAAATTCGACTCATTGGTAAAAGAATTAGAAAAGACTATATCAAAATAATTTACATGACAAGCGTAATATAGTAGTATTAAAATATATATCAAAAGTCCTATTTAATAGGACTTTTTTCTTGTAGCATATATAAAGTTATATTCAATTTTAAGTTATTAATAAACATAAAAGATATATATGAGTTTCAAAAAGTCTATCTATAGAATTTAAAAGACTTTTTTATCATGTAGAGTGGAGGATTAATTTTATGCAAAGGAAAGTAAAAAAGGCAGTAATACCTGCTGCAGGTTTAGGTACTAGATTTTTACCGGCTACTAAGGCTCAACCTAAAGAAATGTT
>NZ_DATIRC010000180.1:0-2012 GCF_035470145.1 Romboutsia sp. | reverse complement strand
ATTACTCACGAAAATTAAACTTGTCAAAACTACAGATATCCAATACATGTACTATTGCCGATGTTTTGATATCTTGTAGATATTTCAAAATTTTGAAACTTCAAAAAGCTGTTGGTCTCTTGCGGGTATCACTATTGGCGGTTACTATATCAAGTAAATCATTATTTATTAACTATATCCAATATCATTTTTTCAAACTGCCCATTTGCATAACATTTTAATCCATTTGGAAAACTCTCTCCACCATTGCTATTAAATGTTATATTGGATAGCTCTGTCCTAATTAACCTATACGAAGGATCATAAATCTTAGCATTTTTAATTACTACATATTTTGCATTAACTTTTACCAATGTTCCATTATTTCTTTTTTGAACTATTATGCTTGCTCTGCTATCTAAAGTGATCCACCTTCTAATAATAAATAGATCTCCCTTATTAAATTCTTCGTATTCTTTATATTCAATGCATGCTGGAAAATTATACTTTCTTTTGCCTTGAGCATCTAACACATATGAATTTAATGTCCCACAGCTAATAAATCTACAAGGATCATCACCATAACTAATATTTATTAAACCCGAGTCTTTTTCGATATTATTAATCACAAAAGAGGATTTACCTATTCCATCAATTAACTTCACCCATACCTTATCCTTACTCTCTTTAAGGAAGATAGAATTATCAGTATTCTTTATCCCTTTTGCTTCATAATATGATATTTTTCCAATACCACAACCAAAGCCACACATGGTTACCACTATCAATAAAATTGCTATGCGAAATTTTATCATAACTTCCTACTTCCTCTCTCTATCATCGTTATCATAGTGTCATCGTGACTCTGCGTTCTGGAAATCCAGAGAGTGATTAATATCACAAATTTATTAGCGATTTTAAAACTCAAGATATATTGATATGTTTTTTTATTCTTGTAATAATTAAAATAGGATAAAATCAGTTAACCTTCCAAATTCGAGCTATTCTATCTCTCTTTTTAATTGTTCGATTTTATTTTCATATGCTCTGATCTGTTTTAAATAGCGTTCTCTTTGCGAACTACTTATATCGCCCAAGGATAACTTCTTATTCAGGTTTTCAAGTCGCCTTTCTAATGATTTTATTAAACGGCTACGGTCGATTTTTTTACCACGAGGTTTTTGTATACTATTATTGATATTTCTATTACTAGATTCTGATCGGTTTGATACTTCTGAACTTTCCGACTCATTATATACCAAAACTTCCGAAATAACCGTTCGATTATTTTTATCACCAGAATAGATTATTACATAATTCATATCTCTTAAAATCCTAGATAATGCTTCATCCAGAGAATTTTCAGACAACGTAATTGTTATTTGTTTTTTTAAAGAATTCGGAACTCTGACAATGATATTTGTTTTGTCAGCGAGTTTCGAAAGAACATTTTTTAGATCAGCATTTTGAGCCGAAATGGTTATCAAATTATTTTTATATATAAGGCGAAGATTTGGATTAGAAGTCTGCGCGTATGACAAGGAGATCACAGATGTGAATAATATAATATATATGTAAATATGTAAAAACTTAATCTTATTTGTAGTTAATTTCATCCGTGCAATTTATAGTAAAAGATAACTTATTGATTTTATAAATTTAAGTTTTCAATAGTCGCCTGCTTCTATGAAAAGGGTAATTTCGCTATTTTCAAAACATTTCACTTCGGAAGCGATTTATGAATTCCACTTATCTATTAGACTCAGAATAATAATATTGAAAAAAGATTGCGCTTTTAGGTTTAGATTGTAGACAGAGCGTGAAGAGTGATTGAACGGTTCTAATAAACGTACAATGCAAATCTTTATCTTGCTGTCAATCAAATACTTATTTTAAGAACTGAAAAGGCCGGAAGCTCAGCATGGAATGTAAGTCAGTTAGTTTGGGATAAGGATTTGATCACACACACGAAGCACAACCCAACTAAACCACCTGACTCGTGCTGCTTTGGTATTCTATAGCTATTCTGAGTC
>NZ_DATIRC010000179.1:0-1746 GCF_035470145.1 Romboutsia sp. | reverse complement strand
ATACCTGAGGATGATATACCATACTTAAAAGAAAAAGGAATAGCTGAGATATTTACTCCAGGGACACCAACTTCAGTAACTATAGAGTTTATACAAAAAAATATTAAAAGAGCATTAGCTCAATAAAAGTGAGGATACTATGAAAAATATAGTGAATGGAGTACTAGAAGGCAAAAAAAGAGATTGTGCTAGACTTATCACTATTGTAGAAAATGAAGTTTGTGGGTATGAAGATGCTTTAAAAGAAATTTATAAACACACAGGTGGGGCTTATGTTGTTGGAATAACAGGCCCTCCTGGTGCGGGTAAATCTACATTTACTGATAAGCTAGTAAAATTAATAAGAAAAGAAGATAAAAAAGTAGGAATTATTGCAATAGATCCTACAAGTCCTTTTACAAAAGGTGCTATTTTAGGAGATAGAGTAAGAATGAATGACTTAAACACAGACCCTGGAGTTTTTATAAGATCTATGGGCACCAGAGGAAGTTTAGGTGGTTTATCTAATGCAACTCAAGCTGCTATAAAAGTTTTAGATGCATATGGGTGTGATTACATATTTATAGAAACAGTCGGAGTTGGTCAATCGGAAATTGATATAGTAAAAACTTCTGACACTACACTTATGGTAATGGTCCCAGGTTTAGGTGATGATATACAAGCTATAAAAGCTGGAGTTATGGAAATTGCGGATGTATTCGTCATAAATAAAGCTGATAAAGATGGGGCTAAGAGAACATCTTTAGAAATAGAAATGATGCTAGATTTTAAAAAAGATTGGGAATTTAGACCGCCAGTAAATTTAGCAATAGCAGAAAATGGAGAAGGTGTAGAACAAACTTATAAAAATATATTAAAACATAAAGGATTTTTAGAAGAAAGTAACAAATTAAATAATAAAAGATTAGATAGAAATAGATTAGAAATTAAAGAGTTGGTTCAGAGAAAAGTTTCTAAATTAGTTAAAAATTTAGAATATAGCTATGAGATAGAAGAATTATTAACTAAGACTATGACTAAGGAAATAGATCCTTATTCGATAAGTAATATACTATTTGAAAAAATAATACACAATAAAAGTTTATAAGTGGAGGGATATAGTATGGATATATTAAGAGTAGATCATGTAGGTATAGCTGTAAATAATTTAGAGGAAACTTTAAAATTTTATGAAGACGTACTTGGTTTAAAATGTGAAGGTACAGAAATAGTAGAAGATCAAAAGGTTAAAGTTGCATTTTTACCTGTAGGGGATACTGAACTTGAGTTATTAGAATCAACTACTGAAGATGGACCAATAGCTAAGTTTATAGCTAAAAATGGAGGAAGAGGCGGAATCCAACATGTAGCAGTAAGAGTTGATGATATAGAAAAAGCTATAGAGGAAGTTAAAGCTAAGGGATATAAAATGATAGACGAAAAACCTAGATATGGAGCAGGAAATGCAAAAATAGCATTTTGTCATCCAAAGGGAACAGATGGGGTATTATTAGAACTAAGTGAAAGAAAATAAGTAAAAATCAAATTCTTGGGGGTGGTTATATGTCACAAGAGAAATTAAATTTACTTCATGAAAAAAGAAGTAAAATAGAATTGGGTGGAGGGCAAAAAAGAATAGATAAACAACATGCATCAGGAAAATTAACTGCAAGAGAAAGATTAAATAAATTATTTGATGAAAATACTTTTGTAGAAGTAGATGCATTTGTAAAACATAGATGCTCTAATTTTGGAATGGAAAAACAA
>NZ_DATIRC010000178.1:0-3148 GCF_035470145.1 Romboutsia sp. | reverse complement strand
ATTGTTCTAATCCTTCTTGTATTTTCTTTGCTGTTTCTTTTGGTGTTTGTTTATTTGTAATTAATAAATCCATGTTTGGTGTGAAAACTTTTGTTAATATTTCATCCCAATCAACTAAAATAGCATCATTATGTATAGATTTTTCTAACGTTGTAACTCTGACAATATGATTATCTGGAGCACCTTTGAAATTTAATGCCTCATCAGAATTTGCTATTTTCTTATTTATAACAGTAATTAATCCAGACCCTGCTAATAATTTTTGAGCCTCATCACTTTGCATAAATTCAGCAAATTCCCATGCTAATTCTGGATTTTTAGTATCTTTAGAAATTGCATATCCTGCATATAATGCTGGTATTTTCTTTTCTCTTTCAGGAGTTGTTGGAACTTCAGCTATTCCCCATCCAAAATCTTCTATGTTTTTTCTATATACTACAGACCAAACACCATCTATTGTCATGGCAATTTTACCGGCATCAAATCCACCACCTAAAACTTTTTCATCTGCGCTTGTTGGAGCTCCCTTATCTTTGAATATTAAGTCTTGCATAATAGTAAGAGCTTCTATATTTTCTGGCGAATTAAATCTCACTTCTTTAGGATTATTCATATCATCAAACCACTCTCCACCATTTGCAAACATAAAAGTTTCTGCCATTTGGTATGAGCTATTTATAGACACTCCATATTGTTTTGGCTTTCCATCTTCGCCTATTATAGTTAATTTCTTAGCTGCTTCCCTAAAATCATCCCATGT
This sequence comes from Romboutsia sp., assembly GCF_035470145.1. Taxonomy (GTDB): domain Bacteria; phylum Bacillota; class Clostridia; order Peptostreptococcales; family Peptostreptococcaceae; genus Romboutsia_D. The sequence goes on along the minus strand of NZ_DATIRC010000178.1, from coordinate 2,388 downwards.
CCAATTTTCACTAGGGTATTCTACTCCAGCTTTATCAAATAAATCTTTATTATAGTATATAACCATTGTATCTGCACCATTAACTGTTGCTATATTTTTACCATCATACTTAAATGCATCATATAAATTAATACTATACTTATCTTTGTCCATTAGTTCAGGGTTTTCTTTGAATTTTTCAGTCAAATCCATTAAAAGCCCTTTATCTGCCCAATTTGTAAAATATTTAGGATGACCATATATAACATCTGGTGCTTGTTTACCCATAAACATTGTATCTATTTTTGTCGTATATTCTTCTGGAATATAAGTTAAATTAACCTTTGTTCCTGGATGTTTCTCTTCAAATAATTTTATTATTTCTTCATTTACTTTCTTTTCTTCTAATGACCCCCATGTAGAAAATGTTATCTCTCCTTTTACTTCCTTAGCTGTTTTTTCGTCTTTTGAGTCTGAATCATTCGTTGCTGAACAACCCGTAGTTAAAAGAAATGTACTCAATGCCAATGCTGTTAATTTTCTTAATTTTTTCTTCATTTCTTGTTTTCCCCCCATATTTCTATCCCTTTTTTATAACTTCAACATAATTTTAGCATAGCAAGTATATGCTATCAAATTGGTAATTTTTATAACTATATGTCTTAATATATTTTTTTTCTATAATAGTATAACTATTTTCTATTTGTGCTATAATCAGTTGTTTTAAAAAAATTTTAATATATTATTAAGGATTTATTATTATGTATTTTGAAAAATTTGTTATAATATTTATATATAAGCTTGGAGGTAATATAATGAACAACAATATAGATTTAAACTTAATTTTCAAGGCATTATCTGACCCTATTAGAATAGAAATTTTAAAGAAAATAAGTACTGCTGAAAGTATTTGTGTATGTGAATTAACTAATATAGCTAATTTATCTCAATCTAAACTATCATATCATTTAAAACTTTTACTTTCTGCTAATTTAATTACTAAAATTCCTAAAGGTAAATGGAATTTTTATTCTATAAATAAAGATATTTTAGAAAGTGTTTTAACTTTAGATGCTATAAATAAACTATTTTTATAAAAATTTCAAAAAACAGTGTCAAATCAACTTTTTTTGATGTATAATATATTGTAAAGATGCTAAAGCATCTTTATTATTTAATCAATACATCAATAAATTTTGATGTTATATTTAGGAGGATGAGTCTATGGGTATATTTGATTTTTTTACGAGTCAAATTTTAGGCATGAAGTGGCTATCTAATTTAATTACATCATTCGTAGAAAATGTATTAAATTTAGATGTTACTTCTAGACTTGGGGGAAGTATCCAATTTTTTATCTATGATACTATAAAAATATTCATACTTTTATCAGTGTTAATATTTGGTATATCTTATATTCAAAGTTATTTTCCACCAAACAAAACTAAAAAGATGCTTACTAATTTCAAAGGTATAGTCGGTAATACTGTATCTGCACTACTTGGAACTGTAACACCTTTCTGATCATGTTCTAGTATTCCTATATTTATAGGATTTACAAATGCAGGTCTGCATTTAGGGATTACTTTTTCATTTTTAATATCTTCTCCAATGGTTGATATAGCCTCACTTTTATTATTGGCTTCTTTCTTTGGTATGAAGGTATCTGTGATTTATGTTGTACTAGGACTTATAATTGCCATAGGTGGCGGAACGTTAATAAGCAAACTTAATATGGAAGATCAGATTCAAACATATACTGAAAAAACTAAAGATCTTTATGGTGAATCTGAAGATTTTGATCAAAAACAAAGATTAGATTATGCTTGGACCGATACTAAGATTATAGTAAAAAATGTTTATAAGTATGTACTTATAGGTGTTGGTATCGGTGCATTAATACACAACTGGATACCACAAGATATTATACTAAAAATACTTGGTAATAATAATCCATTTGCAGTTTTAATTGCTACTTTTATAGGTGTTCCTATGTATGCTGATATATTTGGTACTATTCCTATAGCTGAAGCTCTATTCTTATCAGGTGTTCCTATTGGTACTATCCTTGCATTTATGATGAGTGTTACTGCATTATCTCTTCCATCTATGATAATGTTAAGTAAGGTTGTGAAACCTAAATTACTAGTTATATTTGTAGGTATCGTAGTTTCTGGAATTATTATAACTGGATATGTATTTAATGCAATTAGCTTTTTATTAGTATAAAATTGTTAAACTCCAACATATAAAAACCTCCTATATTATATTTTTGTGCTAATTTTAGGTTTTTATATTTGTTGGAGTTTTGTTATTGTAACACTATCTATTTATCTAACATGTCTAAGTATTATTCATATTCTTTCAATCTCTTTGATCAACTATTATTCATATATATCTGAAAACTCA
>NZ_DATIRC010000177.1:0-3443 GCF_035470145.1 Romboutsia sp. | reverse complement strand
GTATTGCTAATTCCTATTGCTTATGCATCGTTCTCATTTATTTCTATATCACGTATAGATTTATCATTATTTTTATTATTAATATTTTCATTCTTACATCCACTAATTGCTACAACATTAATTAATAATATGACTACTAATAAATATGATCTTTTTGAAATTCTTTTCATTTCTTATGCTCCTCATATTTAAATATTAATATAATTATATTCTCATTTTGCAAGAAAATCATTATATTTTTCATTTATATTTTTTATAACTACAGGACTTATATTAGATGTTTATACTCTTTCATAAAATCTTTTAATGCTTGAGTTAGTATTTCTTGCTTACTAAACTGTGAATTACTACATAATCTTTCAAAATCTTGCCATGTTGTTTTATCTACTCTTATACTAGTATTTTTCAAATCATTTGTATTGTTCCTTTCTATATTTATATCCTTTTTAGGAGATGTTTTTTTAGGTTTCATGCATTTATAATCTTTTACTTGCATATACCAGTCATATACTTCACATAGTTTGTCCATATCCTCAACTGTCATATTTATTTTTTTATCTTTTTTTACTTTTAAAGTATTTTTATTTTTTTCTTTCATAGATATATCTAATTTAGAATTATTTTTCGCACTTTCTTGCGTTTTTGCTTTCGTTGTATTTTTTTTGTTACTTACTTTCTTTTCTTTATCTTTAGTATTTTTAGAGTTAACTTTTCCATTTTTTTCATCTTTATTCATATCTTGAAACTCTATTTGGTTAACCTTACTATCTTCTTTTATTTCATATTTTCCATTTTTCAGTTTATATCCGTTTCTATTTAGAAATGCTCTAAGTGTTTTTACACTTATCCCTATCTCTTTTGATATATCTTCAAATTCTATATTTTTATTTTGCAACTCTAGAAATTTTTCTAGTCTTTCATTTCCTTTCATTTTTTGCCTCCATAAATTGTAATCTCTGTTGTATTTATTGTATCATAATATATATATTTACACAAAATTCACTTCGTTCATCGCGCCAACGAATAGTTTTCACATTCGTTCAATTTATTCCGTTGCTTAAAATTCGCTTCAAGTAATTCTCTATAATTTAAAAAGCTCCCTTTCGGAAGCTATTTTTTATTCTATTATAAAGATAATTTATTTTCATAATCTACATTTCCACCTTGTATCATAATGTCCCCTTCGATAAATTCACCTATTTTCACTTCATTATAATGTTTTTATCGACTTGCTAAAGTTAGCTGATGCAATCTAATGAAAATTTATAGATATGAAACTACTTCCTGACTACATTGGTATGATAGATTCTAGATTTTCTTAAGTTTAGGAGTTGAGGTTATAATTTATCCACAAACTAGGTAAATTTTAATTCCTTAGCATGTAAAAAGGCATAGAACAAATAATATTCTAATTATCTATTCTATACCTAAAATATATAATCTGTTTTAACTTTTATAAATAATAAACCACGTCAAAACATTAGTTTATTATTATAACATTTAATAATTACTATAAGTGTATTTATTATTCTTTTATCATACCTATTGTTCCTAGTGCAATATGTGCCACTCCTGCTCCTACTAATAAAGCTCCTGTCATATTATTGTAGTCTCTTTTATTAAAATTCCTTCTTTTAGATTGTCTTACATCTACTGCAAGTCCTGCCATTGTTACCGCTGTTCCTAATGTCACTGGGATTATACCTTTTTTCATATTATTTCCCTCCTTGTTGAGTTTCAATATTATGTTATGCAGTAACCATTCAATTATCATATGTAAAATATTCCTTATTTTAATTTATTATCATATTTACATGTAAAAATTGCTTTCTTTTAAAAATCTAATGTACATTTTTATTTAACACTAGTTTTACAAATATCATAAAATAATATATTTATAAGAACTTAATATACAAGAGGAAGGAATATGACAAATCAAACTAAAAAATTTATTATAGATGATAAATCACGTAATATAATAGATAATTATTTAAAAGATAGCGCAATACTTATATGTTGCTTTACTAGAAATAATAAATCAGAGATTATGATACGAGGTGGATTTGAAATTGCAATTATTTGCAAATATGAAGATAATAAATTAATACAATAATCTAAACCCTAATGCTTGAAAACGGTATTTAATTTTAAATTTAATCATTATTTTATAAATTATTTTATGTTTTTTGTATGCAACCTTTTTTTATGTTACTAATCTAATAAATGACTATATTACTACTTTACAAATTAATTTTTATAAAACAAAATATTTATTTCGTTCTATACTTTTTAAGTTTTTATGCCATTTTTCTTTAAAATCCAATTTTTTCTCATTAAAAACTGTTTACATTTGTCGAATTTTGATTTATAATTAAATCAATCGAGTGAATTGTTTGAATAATAATACAAACAAGGAAAACACTACCATTAAGTTGGTAGCACTATATTATTTACATCTTAGGAGGAAACAAAATGTTACAAATTTTAACAGGTACTGGTTTATTATTAGCAGTATTGGCATTATTCACATTATTTAGTTACAAAGCGCCTAATGGTATGAAAGCAATGGGTGCATTAGCAAGTGCTGCTTGCGCAAGTTTCTTAGTTGAAGCTTTCCACTTCGCATTCTTTGGTGAAGTTATGAACATAAAATTCTTAGAAGCTGTCGGAGGAGCTAACGGTTCTTTAGGTGGTGTAGCTGCTGCTATATTAGTTCCACTTGCATTAGGTGTATCTCCAGTATATGCTGTATTAGTTGGTTTATCAGTTTCAGGATTCGGTATACTTCCAGGATTTATAGCTGGTTACTTAGTTGCTTATGTAGTTAAGTTCTTAGAAGAAAAAATACCTGCTGGTCTTGATTTAATAGTTATAATATTAGTAGCTGCTCCAATGGCAAGAGGTATAGCAATGTTTATGAACCCTATAGTTAATGGTACATTAACTCAAATAGGACAAGTTTTAATACAAGCTGCTGATGCTTCTCCAATAGTTATGGGGATAATATTAGGAGGATTAATAACAGTTGTTGCAACTGCTCCTTTAAGTTCAATGGCTTTAACTGCTATAATAAGTTTAACAGGTGTTCCAATGGCAATAGGTGCATTATCAGTATTCGGTTCTTCTTTCATGAACTATGTATTCTTCTCAAAAATGAAGTTTGGTTCAAGAAAAGATACAATAGCTGTTGCTATAGAGCCTTTAACTCAATCAGATATAATATCTGCTAACCCAATACCAGTATATGTTACTAACTTCATAGGTGGAGCTATGTCTGGTGTAATAGTTGCTATAATGGGACTTGAAGTAAGTACTCCAGGTACTGCAACTCCAATAGCTGGATTTGCAATATCAGTTGCACAAAACGGACCAAGAGCTTTAATAGCTGCGGCTGGATGTGCAGTTGTCAGTATAGCTGGTGGATTCATAGGTCACGCTTTATT
>NZ_DATIRC010000176.1:0-4980 GCF_035470145.1 Romboutsia sp. | reverse complement strand
CCAGCGTTCATCCTGAGCCAGGATCAAACTCTCAAATAAAAGTTTAACGGGCTCAGATACTGTTATATATCTGGCTTTGTTTGTTTGGTTTGTTTCAAATTCTATAAATTAACCTACTGTTTAATTTTCAAAGTTCATTTTTCAACTTCCTTAGTTTACCAAAACATTATTAGTTTGTCAACTATTTTCTGTTGTTTATTTTTTGTTGTTTGCCCTTTTCTTAAGGACAAGTAATACTTTATCACCTTTTGCCTTCATGGTCAATACTTTTTTAATATTTTTTTTAGATATATTTTACTTAATATTTTATTATTAGTAATTATCCACATTATTAACATATTATTAATATTGAATTTACAGCATATAGTTTTTTTTATCCACATTATTAACATATTTATCAACAAATATTTTTTTGATTTTATAAAATTTTAACATCTAAATATAGCTAATTTACTCTCTCTTATGTATTTTTAATATTTAATTACTCTAATCTTTATAATTAAATAGTTCATTTCATATTCAAATTAAATATATATTAATAAATTTATTAATACTTCAAATAAATTAAATCAACAATTATTTTTAAAATTCTATATAAATGTTGATAAAACAAAATAGGTATAACTTTTTTAAGTTATACCCATTTATATTTATCTAGCTTCACACAATTCTTGTTGCATATACTCTTCTACTAGCATAATTTTTTTATATTTTAAACTTTTTTGTACATCTATTATTCTTTGATTAGATGAACCTCTAAATTTCAAAGTGAAATCTTTTTTGCTCAACTCAAATTTACCATCTACCAATATATCTATTTGTTTTAATAAATTTAAATTTTTAAAACGATCAGGATTTTTAGTATCTAAAAGCTGTTCAAATGTAAATCCAGTATAAGACCACACATCTAAATTATTATTTTTAGCTTCTTTAGCTATTTCTTCTAAAGCTTCTGGTTGTAAAAATGGTTCTCCTCCTGATAATGTTATTCCTCTTTGAAGTTTTAAAGTTTTTATCTTATTTGTTACCTCTTCTGTATCAACCTCATATCCTCCACATAAGTCATGAGTTTGAGGGTTGTGGCATTCCTTACAATTATGAATACATCCTTGTGTCCAAACTACCATCCTTAGACCTGGACCATCTACTATACTATCATATGCTATAGGAGATGATATTCTTATTTTCATAACCAATCTCCCCCTTACAATTATTTATGTTTTACTCTATCACGAACCTCTGCTTGTTTTGCATTATTAAATCTATCTACAGTTCCAACTAAATAACCTGTTATTCTTCTTATTCTTTCAAATTTTATATCACTCTCATCTTCATTTCTTCCACATACAGGACATATATTACTTTTTATGACTCCTGAAAACCCACAAATTGGGTCTCTATCTACCGGATGATTTACACTTCCATATCCTATTCCTTGTTCTTTCATAGCTCTTATAATAGTTTCAAAAGCTTCTAAATTATCAGATGGGTTACCATCTAATTCTATATAAGTTATATGTCCAGCATTAGTAAACTCATGATATGGCGCCTCTAATCTAATTTTTTCAAAAGCACTTATTTTATGATAAACTGGCACATGGAATGAGTTAGTATAATATTCTTTATCTGTGATTCCTTCTATATTTCCGTATGCTTTCTTATCTATACGTGTAAATCTTCCTGATAGTCCTTCTGCAGGTGTAGCTATCAATGAGAAGTTTAATTTATATTGTTCACTAGCTTGTTCCATTCTTTCTCTCATATGAGATACTATTTTCATTCCCAGCTCTTGAGCTTCTTCACTTTCTCCATGATGTTTGCCCATAAGTCCTATAAGACATTCAGCTAATCCTATAAATCCTATAGTTAAAGTTCCTTGCTTTATAACTTCACTTAAATTATCTTCTGGTCCTAATTCATCAGAACCTTTCCATACACCTTGACCCATTAAGAACGGGAAGTTTTTCATCTTTTTATTTCCTTGAACTTCCATTCTCTCTAATAATTGTTCTATAACTAAATTTATTTTCTCATCTAATTCTTCAAAGAATTTATCTATATCTGCTTTTTCATTTTTTACCATACCATGCTTTATACCTAATCTAGGAAGATTGATTGTAGTAAATGATAAGTTACCTCTGCCGCTAACTATTTCTTCCCCGCATACATTCCCAATTACTCTCGTTCTACATCCCATATATGTAGCTTCGGTTTCTGGTTGACCTTCCTTATAATACTTAGCATTAAATGGTGCATCTAAGAAACTAAAATTAGGGAATAACCTCTTAGCTGATACTCTACAAGCTAATTTAAATAAATCATAGTTAGGGTCTCCTGGGTTCAAACTTATTCCTTCTTTAACTTTAAATATTAATATAGGGAATATTGGCGTTTCTCCATTTCCTAATCCCTTTTCGAATGATAAAAGAACATTCTTTGTAACCATTCTTCCTTCTTCTGTAGTATCTGTACCAAGGTTTATACTTGAGAATGGAACTTGAGCACCTGCTCTAGAATGCATCGTATTTAAGTTATGAATAAATGCTTCCATAGCTTGATATGTTCTTTTGTCTGTTTCTTTATATGATTCGTCAAAAGCAAAATTCTGTATAGTCTCAACAAAGTTATCATCTAAATTAAATTTTTCTTTAAGCTCAATACTTTCTTTAGATAAATAATCTTTATTTTTTGTTATACCTACTTTTGTGTTCGTCTCTTCTTCTACTTTATAAATTATATCCTTTATTTCGTCATTACTATCTATTCCTTTAAATAACTTCAATGCTTTAGATAGGTTGCTTATATAGAATTTCTTAAATGTTTTAGATACACCTTCAGCTAGTCCATAATCAAAGAATGGTATACTTTGTCCTCCATGTTGATCATTTTGATTACTTTGTATTGCTATTGCTGCTAAAGCTGCATAACTTATTATATCTTTTGGCTCTCTTAAGAATCCATGCCCTGTTGAAAATCCTTCTTTGAATAACTTTGTAATATCTATTTGACAACAAGTTAATGTTCCCATATTTAAAAAGTCCATGTCATGTATATGTATATCTCCATTGTCATGTTCAAATGAGTGCTCTGGTTTTAATAAATGTGTTTTACAAAATTCCTTTGATACCGTACTACCGTATTGAAGCATAGTACCCATAGCTGTGTTTCCATTTATATTAGCATTTTCTCTTTTTATGTCTGCATCATTTGCATCTTCAAAAGTTATTTCTTCTATTGCTTTCATTAATCTAGTTTTTGAATTTCTTATTCTACTTCTTTCAGTCCTATAAATTATATATTCTTCGCTAGTTTTAGCATGTCCTGTTTCTATAAGAATTTTAATTACTGCATTTTGTACATCTTCTACTCCTGGTATTGAATCTCTAAATTTATTATTTAGTAACTTTATAACCTCTTGAGTTAATTCTTCTGAGAGTTTATAATCTGGAACCTTCTGCTCTTTTTCAGCAACATTGCTAGCTGCTAAAAATATAGCCCTTGTTATTCTATCTTCATTGAAAGGTATAATTCTTCCATCTCTTTTTTTTACAAAATTTATCATTTGAAAACTCCCCCTATTACTATATATTGTACTACATTTATTTTCTGACCACTACATATAGTGTATTAAGTCTAAAAAAATCCCCTTTAACTTTGTTAAAGGGACTACCTAAATTGTCACTTAACTAGATTACCAAATTTGTACATAATAGTCAAACAGACCGTAAACCTTGCAAATGCTATGTGGATAATTTGAACCTAAGTATTTGTAATAGTTCTAAAAAACAAATATTTTTTCATATTTTTGATACTTTTTATATGTAATTATTTAGAATTATCATATAATATAGTTAAATATAAAAATTAAGTATATTATATGATAATAAAACTATATACAGTATCTCTATATATAAACTAATCAATTTTAGTATAGATACACTGTAAATAATTTATTCCTTTAAAATCATTTTGTGAATAATTTATGTTCAAGTTATATTAATTCAACTTCTGAAGGAAATATCCTTTACCTATAGTTTAAAAATATCCGGATTATATAATGGAACATGTATAATTTTATTGTTAATTTTATTTATATATTAATTTAATCTTATAAAATATATTTTATTTATATTTTTAATACACTAAATAATCTACGGATGAATTAAAATTTAATTGTATTTAAATCACTAACGCTTATATTGTTAGAGTATTACATATTTTTTATAAAAGTAATTACCTTATAAGTAGCTATTTAAGCCATACCATATATTTAGTAGTATATTTAGGTGCTAAAAATAGTAGTTTAAATTCTTAATTTCATTTAATCAAAAGGAGGCTTTTTATGTTATCTAATAGGTTATCATCTATAACACCGTCCTATACAATAGGAATAAGTTCAAAAGTAAACGAAATGAAAAATTCAGGTATCGATGTAATAAATCTTAGTATTGGTGAGCCTGATTTTAATGTCCCTAATAGTGCAAAATCTTATGGTATAAATTCTTTAAATAATAATCATACCAAATATGATATGGTTCCAGGACTTAAAATTTTAAGAGAAGAAATTTGTACTAAACTTCTTAAGGAAAATAACTGTAACTATTCACCTGATGAAATAGTAGTGTCTAGTGGAGCTAAACATTGTATAACAAACACACTTCTTGCTTTAACTAATCCTGAAGATGAAGTATTGCTGCCTAAGCCTTATTGGGTAAGTTACCCTGAAATGATAAAACTAGTAAATGCTGTTCCTGTTTTCATCGAAACAAAAAAGGAAAATAACTTTAAACTAGATCCTAAAGAACTACATAAATATATAACCCCTAAAACAAAGATTATTATAATAAATAATCCATCTAATCCTACTGGTAGTGTTTATACAAAAGAAGAACTATCTGAAATTGTAGACATATGTTCAAAACATAACATTTATATTCTTTCAGATGAAATTTATGAAAAAATATGTTTTAATGATAATTT
>NZ_DATIRC010000175.1:0-3318 GCF_035470145.1 Romboutsia sp. | reverse complement strand
CCAGCGTTCATCCTGAGCCAGGATCAAACTCTCAAATAAAAGTTTAACGGGCTCAGATACTGTTATATATCTGGCTTTGTTTGTTTGGTTTGTTTCAATTCTATAAATTAACCTACTGTTTAATTTTCAAAGTTCATTTTAAGCGACTGTGTCAGCGCTTTTTTGTTTTTGCCCTTTTCTTAAGGACAAGTAATACTATATCATCTTAATTTAATATCGTCAATACTTTTCATAAAACTTTTTTATTTTTGTTAATTTATATTAAAAATATCTATACACATGATTCATTTCACTAACTTTACATAACCTTACAGATATAAAATCCTTATATTAAAAAGACATGAAACTAAAAAAATCATTTTTTAAGCTTCATGTCTTTTATTTCAATTTAAAATATTCTTTTTTATTTGCTACTTATATACTAATAAACTCCTAGTCCTAAAGATTTATACAACTATATTTATATTAGATAATTGTAGCTTATTCTATTAACAAGCTTCCCCTTGATCAAACTGACTATTATAAAGTTCAGCATAGAATCCATTTGCTTTTAATAGTTCTTTGTGATTCCCCTGCTCTACTATATCGCCATCCCTCATTACTAATATTAGATCTGCATTTCTTATAGTTGATAGTCTATGAGCTATTATAAAACTTGTTCTGTCTTCCATAAGATTTTCCATAGCTTGTTGTATTAATAATTCTGTACGAGTATCTACTGAACTTGTAGCCTCATCTAATATTAGTATCTTTGGATCTGCAAGTATTGCTCTTGCTATTGTTAATAATTGTTTTTGTCCTTGAGATATATTGTTTGCTTCTTCATTTATTTCTAAATTATAACCATCAGGTAATGTTTTAATAAAGTGGTGAGCATGAGCTAGCTTTGCAGCGCTTTCTATATCTTCATCACTTGCATCTAGTTTACCATAACGAATATTTTCCTTAATACTTCCATTAAATAACCAAGTATCTTGTAAAACCATACCAAACATCTTTCTTAAATCATCTCTTGTAAATTCTTTAGAATCATGTCCGTCAATTAATATATTTCCACTATTTAATTCATAGAATCTCATAAGTAATTTTACTATTGTTGTTTTACCAGCTCCTGTTGGTCCTACTATTGCCACCTTTTGGCCTGGCTTTACTTTTAATGAGAAGTCATTTATTATTATTTTGTCTTCATCATATCCAAAGTGAACATTCTTAAATTCAACTTCTCCTTTTATATTTTCAGTTGAAACTGTATTTTTTGCATCTTCACTTTCTTCTGTTTCTTCTAAAAACTCAAATACTCTTTCTGCTGCGGCTGCTGTTGATTGCATTACATTCGCTATTTGAGCAGTTTGAGCTATCGGCTGCATAAATGATCTTGTGTATTGAATAAAAGATAATATATCTCCTACCTTTATAGCATCCTTTATAGCAAGGTATCCACCCATTATAGCAACCATTACGTACCCTAAGTTACCTATGAAAGTCATTATTGGCATCATCATACCTGATAAGAACTGAGATTTCCAAGCAGAATGATATAATGTATCATTTAATTCATCAAATTCAGCTATTGCTTTTTCTTCTCCATTAAATGCTTTCATTATATTATGACCACTATATATTTCTTCTATATGACCATTTGCATGACCTAAATATTTTTGCTGGTCTTTAAAGTATTTTTGTGATTTTTTAAATACTATCATTATAAATAATAATGATAATGGTATTATTATTAAACTTACTAAAGTCATTCTTACACTTATCGATAACATCATTATAAGAACCCCTATAATAGTTGTTACTGCTGTTATCATTTGAGATAAAATTTGATTTAAATTTTGACTTATAGCATCTACATCATTTGTTACTCTTGATAATACTTCTCCGTGTTTATTTTTATCAAAGTATTTAAGTGGTAATCTGTTTATCTTTTCAGATATTTCTTTTCTTAGTTTATACGACACTTTTTGAGCTATATCAGATGTTACAAAAGTTTGAACAAATGAAAATAAAGCACTTATAACATATAAACCAGCTAACATAGTTAAAGTTTTTGATATAAAGCTAAAATCTATACCATCACCTTTTCCACTAACTTTACTTACTAATCCTTCAAATATTTTTGTAGTAGCATTTCCTAATATCTTGGGTCCTACTATATTAAATGCAGCACTACCTATTGCAAATATTACAACAAATATCATAGGTATTGTGTATGGCTTTAAATACTTAAATAATTTTTTCATAGTCCCTTTGAAGTTCTTGGCCTTTTCTACGTTGCCCATTCCACCCATAGGACCACCCATACGGCCACCCATACGACCTGGTTTTTGTGCATTGTTTTGATTATTCATGTCCTAACTCCTCCTTTGAAAGTTGAGATAGTGCAATTTGATTATATACTTCACAATTTTTCATAAGTTCTTCATGTGTTCCTATACCGACCATTTTACCTTCATCTAAAACTATTATTTGCTCTGCATTAATTATAGTACTTATTCTTTGAGCTACCATAATTACTGTAGAATCTTTAATTTCAGCTTTTAATTCTTTTCTAAGCTTTGCATCTGTCTTTAAATCTAATGCTGAGAAACTGTCATCGAATATTAGTATATTTGGTTTTTTAGCTAATGCACGAGCAATAGAAAGTCTTTGTTTTTGACCTCCAGATACGTTTGTACCACCTTGTGATATTTCTGTTTCAAACTTATCTGGTTTTTCTTGAATAAACTCCATCGCTTGAGCTATCTTACAAGACTTCTCTATTTCGTCTATACTTGCATCTTCTGCTCCATATCTTATATTACTATCAATAGTTCCTGAGAATAAAACTCCTTTTTGTGGAACATATCCTATTTTTTCTCTAAGTTCATGTTGACTTGCTTCTTTTATATTTATACCATTTACTAAAACTTCACCCTCTGTTGCATCAAAGAAGCGAGGTATTAGGTTTACAAGTGTTGACTTACCACTTCCTGTACTTCCTATAAATGCTGTTGTTTGACCTGGTTTAGCAACAAAGTTTATATTACTTATTACATCATCTTCTGCATCTGGATATTTAAATGATACATTTTTAAATTCCACATACCCGTCTTTTGATTCATCTAAGCTTTTAGTGTTTTCAATATCTTTTACAGAAATATCCGTAGATAAAACTTCACTTATACGAGTAGCTGATACAGATGCTCTTGGTAATATAACTGATAACATTGATATCATTAAGAATGACATTATTATTTGCATAACATATTGTATAAATGCCATCATATCCCCAACTTGCATAGCTCCTGAATCAATATTATGAGCACCTACCCA
>NZ_DATIRC010000174.1:0-12383 GCF_035470145.1 Romboutsia sp. | reverse complement strand
AGCAGAGATGATTATAGTTAGAACTACTGAAGGAGATAGAGGTATACTTAAAAACCACAGACCTTTAGTAACAGGACTAGCAACTGGAACTTTACGTATAAAAAAAGATGGAAACTACAAAGATGCTAAAATCTCTGGAGGGTTCATGAACGTAGATAAAGAGAAAACAGTTATAGTAACTGAATCTGCTGATTGGATATAATAGCAAGATTTAATATATAAAAAGGACTAGGTATTTTACCTAGTCCTTTTTATATATTAAGGATTTATAACTTCTAACCTTTAAATCTTGAGAAATGGACTTGATTTTGAAGGACTTTATCGGCATAAGCAAACAGGGTTTTTTATGTTATTTTTATAAAAATTAGTTATAATAGTTGTTATAAATTAAAAGTAGAAGTCATTGAATATTATTATTTAATAGGAATAAAATAAATATAGAAGGACTTTTGGGAGGATATTATGAATATACTAGATATTGGAATTGACATTATTGAAATTAAAAGAATAAAAGATGCAATAGAGAGCAATCCTAGGTTTTTAAATAAGATGTTTACAGATAGCGAAATAAAATATTTTGAATTAAAAGATTTTAACCCGGAGAGTATAGCAGGTAATTTTGCAGCTAAAGAGGCTATTAGTAAATCTATAGGAACTGGTATAAGAAATTTTAATTTCAAAGATATTGAAGTATTAAGAGATGAATTAGGTAAACCCATAGTTAAAACCTATAATAATTTACAGCAAATCTGCATAGATTATAGTGTTTTAGAAATAAAAGTTTCAATTTCTCATTGTAAAGAATATGCTGTAGCAAATGCTATAACTATAATTAAGGAGTGATAAAATGAAAAACAAAACAGCTAAAGATATAATGACAACGGATGTAATAATAGCAAATAAAGATGATAGCATAGTAAATGTAGCGAAGTTATTAATAAAAGAAAAGATAGGGGGAATGCCAGTAGTAGATGAGAATAAGAAGGTAGTGGGTATAATTTCTGAAACAGACATAATGAAAAAAGAAAAATATGTGGAAGCGCCAAAGGCTATAAATATATTAGAAGGATTATTGTTTTTAGATAATTTTAAACAAATGGAACAGGATATAAAAAGGATAGCAGCATATAAAGTGAAAGACTTAATGTCTACAGAAATAGTTAAGGTTCATCAAGATGATACATTTGACGATGTAGCTAATATTATGATAAAAAAATCAATCAATAGAGTACCTGTTGTAGATCACACAAATACGCTTAGAGGTATTATATGTAGATACGATATAATAAAAGCTATGTACAATGAATAAAGTTTAATAGGAGGACTTTGTGAAGATAAAGTGGGCTAAATTAATAGTAATAACTATTATCATACTAGGCATTATTATAGGATGTCAAAAAAGAGAGTCCACAAAAGAAGAAGTATATGAAGAATTTCAAAAGAAAATTTCGACTATGAAGTCGTATAAATGTAGTGCAGAAGTAGAGGTAGTTGGTAATAAAAGTGCACATAATTATATCTTTATTCATAATTATAATAAGCCAAATAATTATAAATTAGAGGTAATCTCTCCAGAACATTTAAAAGGAAAAACTATGGAGTATAAAAAGGATAAAGTATTTATTAAAAATCCTAATATAGACGATATAGTAGAGTTACCTAACACAGGTAGAAATGACCAATATATGTTTATAGGAGATTTCATAAAAAATTATCTGCAAAATGAAG
This sequence comes from Romboutsia sp., assembly GCF_035470145.1. Taxonomy (GTDB): domain Bacteria; phylum Bacillota; class Clostridia; order Peptostreptococcales; family Peptostreptococcaceae; genus Romboutsia_D. The sequence continues at coordinate 10,655 of NZ_DATIRC010000174.1, read as the reverse complement.
AAATGAAAATGCAATTAACTAAAGGAAATTTAATTTTAGAAACATACATACCAGGAGACGATGAATATTTTAATAAACAAGTATTGTATCTAAATACTGAGACTAAAATCCCTGAAAAGATGGAAATATTAGATGTTAAAGGGGATACTAGATTTACTGTTAGTTATAAAGATTTTGAATATAAAAAATAAGGGGGACAAAAGAGATGAAAAGTAGAATAACAGCTCCTACATGGGCGGAGATAAATCTAGATAACGTAAAGTTTAATTTAAATAATATAAAAAAGTTATTGAATGAAGATACTAAAATTTGTGGAGTACTAAAAGCTAATGCATATGGCCATGGTTCAGTAGAAATTGCAAAATTGCTAGAGAAGGAAAGGGTTGACTACTTAGCGGTTGCTAGGCTAGAAGAAGCTATAGAACTTAGAGAAAATGATATAACACTTCCTATATTATGTTTAGGATATATTCCAGAAGAATCTTTAGAAATTGCTATTACAAACAATATAATTATGACTATTTATTCTTTACAAATGGCACAAAAAATTAATGAAGTTGCAAAATGTATAAAAGAAAAAGCTTTTGTTCATATTAAAATAGACACTGGAATGACAAGAATAGGATTTCAACCAAATGAGGACTCAATAAAAGATATAAATCAAATTTGTGAACTAGAAAATATAAACTTAGAAGGTATGTATACTCACTTTGCTACTGCGGATGAATTAGGTAAAGAATTTACTAATATTCAAGTACAAAGATTTAAGTTTATGGTTGAACAGTTAGAATTGATTGGAATAAACATACCTGTCAAACATGTATCAAATAGTGCAGCTACTATGGATCTGCCAGATTTAAAGTTTGATATGGTTAGGTGTGGAATTGTACTATATGGACATTATCCGTCTGACGATGTAATCAAAGAAAGGCTTTTATTAAAGCCTGCCATGACGCTAAAAACAACAATAGCTCATATAAAAGAAGTAGAGTCAGGAATAGGGATAAGCTACGGACTAAAATATAAGTGCAACAGTAAAGAAAAAATAGTAACGATACCTATTGGATATGCTGATGGGTTTACAAGGATGCAACCAAATCCTAAGGTATGGATAAAGGGAAAATCCTTTGATGTTGTAGGTAGAATATGCATGGATCAATGCATGGTTAGAATTGATAAAGATATAGACATAAAAATTGGTGACCAGGTTATAATATTTGGAGAAGAGAATGGAACAGCCGAAAATATAGCAAATGACCTAGAAACTATAAATTATGAAGTGTTATGCATGATATCAAGGAGAGTTGACCGAGTTTATATGGAAAGAAATGCAATTTTACAAGTGGGTAGTTATTTGATAAAATAAAATTGATAGTATACCCGGGGAGGCGATTTTGTGCACAAAAAAAGTAATGAGAAAATTATATTTACTTTACCCGATTCTCTCGTATCTGAAGTAGATTATATCGTCCAGATGGAGAATAGCAATAGAGAAGATTTTGCAAAAGCTGCTTTTCAATTCTATATAACCCAAAAGAAAAAAATAGATTTTAGAGAATCTATGATTAAAGGTTATAAAGAAATGGGTCAAATTAACCTATCATTAGCTGAATTAGGTATGACAAATGAGGTATCTTCCGATGACAGTATCGAAGGGAAGATTGCTCAAGGTGAGTATTAACTTGGATATAAAGCGAGGAGACTTGTATTACGCTGATTTAAGTCCGGTTGTTGGATCTGAACAAGGTGGTGTTCGACCAGTTTTGATAATACAAAATGATATAGGAAATAAGTACAGTCCAACTGTAATAGTAGCCGCTATAACATCTCAAATTAATAAAGCAAAGTTGCCTACTCATATAGAGATTAGCGCTAATGAATACGGGCTTAATAAAGATTCTGTTATTCTCTTAGAGCAAATACGAACTATAGACAAGAAAAGACTAAGAGAAAAAATAGGTTGTCTAGATAAGAATATGATGGTAAAAGTTGATGATAGTCTTCAAATAAGTTTAGGGCTATTTGTGATGTGAGAAATTATTGATATTATTTTAATATCAATAATTTTTTTTATTAAATAAAATATATTTAATCCAATTAGATACTTATTGATAAGTAATTTCAAAAAATATTAAAATAATTAAACTGCATTTAAAAAATTATAATTCAACTTTGATATAAATTCATTATAAATATAATATCTTAAATAAAAGTGTTACATAAATGAAGTTTTAAGTTGCATTATTAATAAATAAATGTATATAAAGAAGATTTTATGATTACAAAAATAGTAATTATGATGAATAAATATAAAAAAACGTATAAAAAGTATATATAATATGTTTAATTCAAAAAATAGAGTAAAAAAAATCTATAAAAGTGATATAATAATATGAGATTAGAAAAACATATTACATATGAGTAAATTTTACTTTACAAACACAGGGAGGTAATTACATGAGAGACCATAAAGGATTAAATGAGATTGCATGTAGTGTCAGAAAAGATATAGTCTCTATGATACATGGATCTAAGTCTGGACATCCAGGAGGATCATTATCAGCTGTTGAGATATTAACAGCCCTTTACTTTGATGAGATGAATGTAGATCCTAATAATTGCAAAATGGAAGATAGAGATAGATTTGTTTTATCAAAAGGACATGCAGCACCAGTGTTATACGCAACTTTAGCTCACAAAGGATACTTTGATAGAGAAGAGTTAAAAGGATTAAGAAAAATAGGAAATATGTTACAAGGACATCCTGATATGAAAGGAACTCCAGGAGTTGAGATGTCAACTGGTTCATTAGGACAAGGTTTTTCAGTAGCTTGTGGTATGGCTATGGCATCTAAATTAGATAATGCACCATGGAGAGTATATACTATACTTGGTGATGGAGAAGTTCAAGAAGGAATAGTATGGGAAGCTGCTATGAGTGCTGCTCACTACAAACTTGATAATATGGTTGCATTCTTAGACTACAATGGTCTTCAAATAGATGGAGATGTAGAAAAGGTAATGAATATAGGTCCTATAGTTGATAAATTTAAAGCTTTCGGATGGAATGTAATAGAAATAGATGGACATGATTTTGATCAAATATTTGCAGCTTTAGACATGGCTAAAGAAACTGTAGAAAAGCCTACAATGATAGTTGCTAAAACTATAAAAGGTAAAGGCGTATCATTTATGGAAAATGAAGCTGGATGGCATGGAACAGCTCCAAGTGATAGTGATTTAGAAAGAGCATTAGCAGAATTAGGGGGTGTAGACAATGAGTAAGATAGCAACTAGAGAAGCATATGGAAAAGCATTAGTTAAATTAGGACAAAGTAATGATAAAGTTGTTGTATTAGATGCAGATTTATCAAAGTCTACTAAGACAAATGATTTTTATAAAGCATTTCCAGAGAGGTTCTTCAACATGGGGATAGCTGAACAAAATTTAATAGGAGCAGCTTGTGGTCTTGCTACTGCTGGAAAGATTCCTTTTGCAAGTAGTTTTGCTATGTTTGCTACAGGAAGAGCTTTCGAAGTTATAAGAAACTCAGTATGTTATCCTAAATTAAATGTTAAGGTATGTGCTACTCATGCTGGACTTACAGTAGGAGAAGATGGGGCATCTCATGAAAGTGTAGAAGATATGGCTATAATGAGGGCTATACCTAATATGACTGTTCTAGTACCTGCGGATGGTGTAGAAACAGAACAAATGATATTTGAAGCAGCAAAATTTAATGGACCGATGTATGTTCGTTTAGGAAGAAGTGCTGTTCCTACGCTATTTGATGAAAATTACAAGTTTGAAATAGGAAAAGGTGTAATAGTTAGAGAAGGAAATGATGCTACAATAATAGCTTGTGGAATAATGGTAAATGAAGCTATAATGGCTTCTGAAACATTAAAATCAGAAGGTATAAATGCTAGGGTTATAAATATGTCTACTATAAAACCTATAGATAGAGAACTAATAATAAATGCAGCTAAGGAAACAGGGGCAATAGTAACAGCTGAAGAACATAGTATAATCGGTGGATTAGGTTCTGCAGTAAGTGAAGTTGTAAGTGAAGAGTGTCCGGTTGTCGTTAAAAAAGTAGGAGTTAAAGATGTATTTGGTGAATCTGGAACACCTGGTGAACTATTAAAAAAATATGGTTTAACAGCTGATGAGATTGTTAATGCTGTTAAAGAAGCTTTAGCTAAAAAATAATAATTAAGATAGGATATAGTCTAGTTTTAAAGGCTATATCTTTTTTTTATTCAATTTACTGACAGGCAGTTCAGTAATAATATGTTTACAGATATGGATGAAATAAATTTTATTCTTCTAAGGTTTGTATAACTTTCATATATTTAAAATATATGGGGGTGATAATGATGAACATAAAGTTTAATATTAAAGGGTTAATATATGGTGTAATGATTGTGGCACTTATAATAGGGGGATTTGTTATTATACCAAATATGTTTATGGAAAATTCTAAACCAGTAGATTACACAATGGTGCAAAGAGAAGCAGTACCAGAGAAAATATTAGATATGATGGATAAGTATACGAATGAAGAGAGAGCATTGGCTGTAAAACTAGACAAAAAGATATATGTAATAATAACAAGAGGAAATAATAGTCAACATGGTATAGAAATGGATAAAATAGATATAATCCAAGAAGATGATAAAAAGGTGATGAGAGTAGAGGCTAAATATAAAGAAAAAGAATCATCATATGCATACATAGTTGTAGAAACAAATCTTGACGAATTGCCAGATAGAATAGAGCTAAATACGATAAAGGAAAAATAATTCATAAATTACATAAAACATTAAAAGGTTATTTTAGTAGACTACTAAAATAACCTTTTATAATTTATTTCATATTTACTAATTATTTACCAAGAAGTAGGGAAAAATAAATCCTAAAATGATGTTGAGAGGTGAATAAATGTTGAATATAGATAAATATAAAGTTAAAGTGGAAGATTTAAAATCTAAGCAGTCCTTGAAAGATATAGTTTTTAATACAACTGAAGATATAGTTCCTATAAGAGATATAATAGGACAAGACAGAGCGGCACAAGCTATAGAGTTTGGTCTTGAAATGAAGCAAAAGGGATACAACATATATGTAGCGGGTGTAAGTGGAACAGGAAGAACTAGATATACACATACACTAATAAAGAAACATGCTAAAATGAGGGGAAACCTGAAAGACTGGTTATATGTAAATAATTTCAAGAATCCCAATGAACCAACAGCTTTATGTTTTAAGGCTGGAGAGGGTAAAGTATTTAAAAAAGATATAGATGATATAATAGAAAAGTTAAAATATGAAATTCCTAAAATATTTAATTCTAAAGAATATGAATATCACAATAGATTATTAATGACTGAGTTAGAAGAAAATATTCAGAAAATCATAGATGAACTGAATGAGTTTGCCAAGCCTAAAGGTTTTAAGTTTCAAGTTACAGAAAGAGGGCTTATGAGTGTTCCTATGAAAGAAGATGGGACATTGATGCAAGAAGAGGAGTTAGGTAAGTTAACAGCAATAGAAGTTAGAAAGTTAAGAGAAGATGGGCTTAAGTTGAACCAAGAAAGTAAAGATTATATAGATAAAATAAAAGCATGTGAAGATGTATATAAAAATAAAAATAGTGATCTAGATAGAAATGTAGGTAGAAGTTTAGTTGGATTTTATGGTCAGTATTTATTAAATAAATATGGAAAAAATGAAAAAACTCAAAAATATATAAATGATCTGTGCAATGATATAGTAAATAATATATCTAAATTTAAAACTGAAAACGAAGAGAATCAACAAAGCCCAATGGCACTATTGGGCATTATGTCTCCTAAAAGTGAGGAAAAATTTTTTAATAGATATAAAGTTAATCTATTTATAGATAATGGAGAATGTGATGATTGTAAAATAATAATAGAAAATAATCCTACATATTATAATTTGACAGGTTCTATAGATTATAAAAATGAAATAGGAGCATTAACTACTAGCTTTATGGAAATAAAACCTGGTTCATTGCATAAGGCTAATGGAGGATACCTTATTATAAATGTGAAGGATTTACTATCTAATCCATTTTCTTGGGACTGCTTAAAGAGGAGTCTGAAAACAGAAAAAATAGCAATAGAATCTTTAAATAAGCAATATGGATATTTAGTAACATCTACCCTTAAGCCAGAGCCGATTGATTTAGATATAAAAGTTATATTAGTAGGAGATAGTTATTACTATAGTATTTTATATGCATATGAGGAAGATTTCAGAAATTTATTTAAGATAATGGCTGATTTTGATATTGAAATAGACAAGAATAAAGAAAATATATATAAGACGGTACAATTAATAGCAAATAAGTGTAATGAAGATAACCTAAAACATTTCGATAAGTTAGCTGTAGAAAAATTAATAGAGTATAGTACTAGAATGAGTGATAATAAGGATAAACTTACAGCTAGATTTAATAAAATTGTAGATATAATATATGAAGCTGATGCGGTTAGTCAGGGTGATAATATATATATAACTGCAGAAGATGTTCAAAAAGCAATAGACCAAAAGATATACAGAAGTAATAAATATGAAGAGAAGTTAAACGAAATGTTTAGAGATGGAACATTACTAATAGATATAGATGGTGAAAAAGTAGGGCAAATAAATGGATTAGCGGTAATGGGAACAGGAGAATATTCTTTTGGTAAACCATCGAAAATAACAGCTTCTACATATAAGGGTAGAAGAGGGGTAATAAATATAGAAAGAGAAATTAAGCAAAGTGGTAGTATACATGATAAAGGAGTATTAATATTAAGTGGATATTTAGGCGCTAGATATGGTAAAGAAAAACCACTATCTATAACTACATCTATAACATTTGAACAAAACTACAATGGAGTAGATGGAGATAGTGCATCTAGTACAGAATTATATGCAATAATATCTAGCATAGCTGATATTCCAATAAAACAATCTATAGCAGTAACTGGTTCAGTTAGTCAAAAAGGAGAGATACAACCTATAGGAGGAATAAATCAAAAGATAGAGGGATTCTTTGATGTATGTAAGATTAGAGGATTTACAGGTAATCAAGGGGTTATGATGCCTATACAAAACATTAAGAATCTTCTTCTTAAAGATGAAATTGTGGAAGCTGTAAAAGAAGGTAAATTTAATATATATGCAATAAGCAATATTGAAGAAGGGTTAGAGATATTAACAGGTAAAAATATAAGTGAAATAGATAAAATAGTTAATGAAACTTTAGAGAAATATAGAAAGTTAGATAAAGATGATGAAGATGATGGTAATAAGAAAAGAGAATATACTAGAGATGAAGAACATAAAAAAGATGATAAAAAAGATATAAATATAAAATAGATACTTAATGCAAAAGTATTCTCTGAATAGTTTGATTGAGGGAATACTTTTGCTGGTATTTTATGTATTTAATAAACTTTAGATTATAATAAGCTTAATAAAATTGAATAAATAGGATATTTACTTATTAGATGTTAATATTTGAGTTTCTGTAACTATATAGTCAAGCTGGGCATCGTGATCTTCCTTAGGAACAGAATGAAATATTTGCAAATCAAATGCTATGCCTATAGTTATAGCATCTTCTCTAAGCCTATTTAAGAATCTATCATAAAAACCACCGCCATATCCTAATCTATAACACTTTTCATCATAAGCAACGGCAGGAACTATTACGACGTCAAGGTCGAGTACATCAATTTCAGGAGAACACTCATCTTTAGGTTCTCTTATACCATATGCACCAATCTTGATTCCGTTTTTTAAATTTGTAATTTGAGAAGGTATTAATCTTCGTTCATCTTTCAAGGTTATAGGAGATGAAACAACTTTTTTAAGACAAATAAGTTTATTAATTAATTCATCTGTTTGAACTTCATTATTAAAATCTAAGTAAAGCATAATACTTTTAGCATTTCTTATGCAGTCTAAAGATAATAGTTTTTCAGTTATTATAGATGAATTTTTAGCTATAAACTCAGGACTTTGATTTTTTCTATCAGAGATAACTTTTTTCCTAAATTGTTTTTTCATAAAATCTACCCCTTTTACTATGGTATAATATGGATATGTATATCCAAGATAAATTTTAGTACATTCAACTGACTTAAATCAACACAAATGAGAAATGGTAATAAAAAGAATAGCTGGTCATATAATATATAGTAGATTAGATAAAGGAGATGCAACGTAATGATTTCAAAGAAAAAAGCTATAATATACGGGATAGTTCTTGTAATAGTTACAGCTCTATTTACATCAACTCTTCAAATTGCAATAGGGGATAGAGTAGTCGTATCTAAAGAGATGTACGAGAGTTATAAGAAATACAATAAAATGGTTGGGTTAGAAGGCGAAATAAAAAAAGATTTTTATAAAAAAACAGAGAATGATAAATTAGTAGATGGAGCAATTAAAGGGATGTTCTCTGGATTAGAAGATCCATATTCTCAATATTACACAGAGGAAGAATTTAATAGATTAAAAGAACAAACTAGCGGATCATTTGTAGGAATAGGTGTATTTATAAGTCCTTCATCAGATGACGGATATATAACCGTAATATCTCCTATTGAAGGATCTCCAGCGGATAAAAGTGGAATACAACCAGGAGACAAGATAATAAAAGTAGATGGAAAGAATGTATCGGCAAAAAAATCTGATGAAGCGATCGGAATGATTAAAGGAAAAGAAGGAACTATTGTAGAATTAACATTAAAAAGAGATAAAAAAGAATTTGATATTAAAGTTAAGAGAGAACAAATTATATCAAAAAGTATAGAAAGTAAAATTTTAGAGGATGGAATAGGTTACATACAAATAATTTCATTTAGTGAAAATACATATAAAGAATTTAAATCGTCATTAGAACAATTAAAAGGAAAAGGTATAAAAGGGCTAATACTGGATGTAAGAGATAATGGTGGAGGATTATTAACCATATGCCAGGAAATAGCTGATGAGTTAATAGGTGAAGGAACAATAGTTTATACTAAGGATAATAAAGGTAACACTGAATATTTAAAATCAGACAAAGATAAATTAGGATTGCCAATGGCTATATTAACAAATGAGAATAGTGCATCAGCTTCAGAAATTCTTACGGGAGCTATAGTAGACAACAAAGCTGGAATATCTATAGGAACGACTACTTTTGGAAAAGGTCTAGTTCAAAGTGTTAGAGAATTAAAGGATGGTACAGGGTATAAGTTAACTACTGCCCAATATTTTACTCCAAGTGGAGCTTATATCAACGGTAAAGGTATAAAACCGACTATAGAAGAAAAAGACCCAGAGAAACAATTAGACGTAGCTATTAACTGGATTAAGGAACAAATTAAATAATATAATTTCGTATTAATATAAAAACAGGCTTAGTATATAAATTAACTTAGCCTGTTTTTATATTAATTGATATAGTTAATTATGCAGATTTTAAAATCGCATCTCAGAAACTTATAAACATGTTATATAATAAAATATTATATCTAATAAAATTTAATATAAAATTTGAATGTTGAATAATGATATGATTTAGCTATGTTTTTTTTAAAATATGGATTTATTTAAGAAAATTTGTATTTTAAATAGAAGGGAATAAGGGTATTGTATAGAATTAATTTATAAGTTAATAATGTTAAATAGGAAGTGATAGAATGAAAAAACCTACAGGAAAAGTTGTTAACTTTCAAGAATATAAAGAAAACAAAAAACAATTAGAGCTCGATAGAAAAGAACTTTTAAATTTAATAAAAAAGATAGTAACCACAAAATAGAGAGTAGTAAAAACTCTCTATTTTTATATTATTAATTATTAAGAAAAAATATAACTAATGATTAAAACTAAAGATGATTAATTAGTAGTAAGATTTATTCTATTATAAATAAGTTAAAAGGAGTTAGGACATTTTTAAATCATTCATATAACTTTGAAACTGATTAAATTCATTTGAATCAGTTAACTCAACAATTTCTGAGTTTTCAGAATCGAAATTTTTGAGGTATATAGTATAGTTATTATTTACACAATCATGATATATACATCTATACCCATCTTCGTATAAGTCTTTTAGTTTATTAAAGTTAGTCATGATATTGCCTGCTACGTTAAAAGTAGCTTCTCCTTTCATAATATTTAAAGTTATATATTATTTTTAGATAAATGATTTTATATTAATTATTATTATGTTATGGAATTTGATAATTAATATTCAGTAGATTATTAAAAAATATGTGGAAATATAGTTACATAAACAAATATTAGTGTATATGGATGTAAAAAAATAAAAAAAAATAAAAAAGTATTGACGATATTAAATTAAGATGATATAGTATTACTTGTCCTTAAGAAAAGGGCAAACAAGAAAATGAACTTTGAAAATTAAACAGTAGGTTAATTTATAGAATTGAAACAAACCAAACAAACAAAGCCAGATATATAACAGTATCTGAGCCTGTTAAACTTTTATTTGAGAGTTTGATCCTGGCTCAGGATGAACGCTGGCGGCGTGCCTAACACATGCAAGTCGAGCGATTCTCTTCGGAGAAGAGCGGCGGACGGGTGAGTAACGCGTGGGTAACCTGCCCTGTACACACG
>NZ_DATIRC010000173.1:0-3109 GCF_035470145.1 Romboutsia sp. | reverse complement strand
AAGGTGAATCAAGGTACAGAGGTAATAATTGAATTTCCAATAAAAGAAGTTATTGAAGAAACCAAAGAGATAGTAGAATATGGTGGAAATGTAGAAAAGTTTAAAATAGAATTTTTTGATATATATAATTTTTAATATATAAATAGAAGTAAAAAAAGCTATAAGCCTATTGAGGTTTATAGCTTTTTTTTACAAAAATACATATTTATTAATTGATGAATAAAATAAATAGTGATACAATGTCTTTACAGGTGTATATACAATACAATGAGTATATATTTATACAATACAGAAAGTGGTGTAATTATGGGGAAAAATTTAGTTGAAAAAATACAAAAATTAAAAAAGGAAAAAAATGCAATAATACTAGCGCACTATTATCAGCCAGGAAATATACAGGAATTAGCTGATGCCGTAGGGGACTCTTATTACCTAAGTGAAGTAGCAAGAGAAAGTAGGGAAGAGGTTGTAGTATTATGTGGAGTAAAGTTTATGGCAGAAAGTGCTAAAATTTTATCACCAGAAAAAACAATATTAATGCCAGCATTAGATGCAGGATGTGTAATGGCAGATATGGCAAGTGAAGAAAAAATAGTAGAACTAAAAGAAAAATACAAAGATGCATATGTAGTATGTTATATAAATTCAACTGCAAAAGTAAAATATCATTGTGATGTAGCTGTTACATCATCAAGTGCTTTAAATATATTAAAAAATATACCTAACAAACAAATAATATTCTTACCAGATAAAAACCTAGGAGAATACATATCAGAGTTCTTACCAGAAAAAGAATTTATACTTTGGGATGGATATTGTAAATATCATAATAATATAAGAATAGAAGATATACTAAATTTAAAGAAAGAATATGCAGACGCAAAAATATTAGTACATCCAGAATGTAAAAAAGAAGTACGAGAACTTGGTGATTATATAGGTAGCACAACTGGAATTATAGAGTATGCTACAAAATGTGATAACAAAAACTTTATAATAGCAACAGAAGAAGGGATATTACATGAACTAAGAAAAAGAAATCCTCAAAAAAATTTCTTTATACCAGGGGAAAAGATATCTTGCATAGATATGAAAAAAACAACACTAGAAAACTTATATGATACCCTATTAAATATGAAAAATGAAGTAGTAGTAGATGAAGAAGTTGCTAAAGGTGCATTAAGTTGCTTAGAAAATATGCACTCTTTAGCAAAATAAAACAATGAATAAAATTGTAGATGTATTAATTATAGGATCTGGGGTATCAGGAATTTATAGTAGTTTAAATTTAAGAGATGATTTAAATATATTATTAGTAACAAAATCTAAACTACAAGACACTAATACATATTTGGCTCAAGGTGGAATATCAACAGCCAAAAATGAAGAGGATATAGATTTATTTGTACAAGATACGTTAAAGGCAGGAAAATACAAAAATAATTTGAATGCAGTACAGGTATTAGCAAAAGAATCTATAGAGAACATACAATATTTACTAGAAATAGGTGTGGATTTTGATAAAAATAATGATGAATTAATATACACTAGAGAAGGAGCTCATAGTATAAATAGAATAGTATACACAAAAGATAACACAGGAGAAAGTGTTCAAAAAGCACTTATAAATGAAGTAAAGCAAAGAAAAAATATAACTATTTATGAAGATACGTACTTTATAGATATAATAAATAAGAACAATGAATGTAACGGTGCAATACTTATAAAAAACAATAAGCAAATCAATGTATATGCTAAAGCTGTAGTATTAGCAACAGGGGGGATAGGTGGAATATTTAAAAATTCTACCAATCAAAAAATATTAAATGGTGATTCAATTGCAATTTGCATAAAACGTAATATAAAATTAAAGGATTTAAATTACATACAAATACATCCAACAGCCTTTTATGAAGAAAACGAAAATGAAAAAAGACTTTTAATATCAGAGGTTGTAAGAGGTGAAGGTGGAAAGCTTTTAAATATCAATGGAGAACAGTTTATAGATGAATTATTGCCTAGAGATGTAGTCTCAAAAGCAATACAAAAACAAATACATAAGACAAAAAAACCCTATGTGAATCTAGATATAACCTTTATGGGAAAAGAGTACATAGTGAATAGATTTCCATTTATATACAAAGAATGCTTAAAAAAAGGCACAGATATTACAAAAGAATACATAAAAGTTTCACCATCACAACATTACTTTATGGGAGGTATTGAAGTAGATTTAAATTCAAAAACCTCTATGAAAAATTTATATGCAGTAGGAGAAACTAGTTGTACAGGTGTACATGGTGCAAATAGACTAGCGAGCAACTCTTTACTAGAAGGATTAGTATTTTCTAAAAGATGTGCAAGTTCAATAAACAATAGTATTGATAATATAGATATTAAATTAAGGGATACATATGAAATAAAAGAAGATATAGAAATTTTAACAAAGAAAAATAAAGAAATAGTTATAAAAGCGATAAAAGAAAAGTGTGGGGAAGATTATGATGAATTATTTGATTATAGATAAAATAATAAAAGATGCTTTAATAGAAGATATACCTAATGAGGATATAAGTACAAATTGTGTAATAGAAAAAGATAGCATGTCTACAATAGAATTATTATGCAAACAAGAAGGTATAATAGCAGGGGTTGAAGTTTTTAAGCGAGTATTTGAAATACTAGGCAATGTAGAAGTTTCTTTATATAAAAAAGATGGAGACAAAGTATATCCAAATGAGAAAATAGCTTTTTTAAAAGGAAACACGAGAAATATTTTATTAGGTGAAAGAGTAGCACTTAATTTGATACAAAGAATGAGTGGGATAGCAACTTTAACTAATTTATTTGTAAAAGAATTAGAAGGAAGTAACACAAAATTACTAGACACTAGGAAAACCACTCCAAATTTAAGAGTATTAGAAAAATATGCAGTAAAAGTAGGAGGAGGAAATAATCATAGATTTAATTTATCTGATGGAATAATGCTTAAGGATAATCATATAAGTGCATGTGGTGGAATAAAAGAAGCTGTATATCTTGCAAGGAAAAATACTTCTTTTGTGAGAAAAATTGAGGTGGAAACTGAAAATTTAGATATGGTGAAAGA
>NZ_DATIRC010000172.1:0-1715 GCF_035470145.1 Romboutsia sp. | reverse complement strand
CAAGAGCTGCCTGAAATCCGGCTACATTCGAATTGTAACTATCATCAATAAACTTATATCCAAATCTACTGCGCCTGATAGACAGCTTTCCGATTTTCTTTCTCTTCGTTCCTTTCTTCAACACTACTGCAATCTCATTTAAACTCATCCCCAGTTCGCGTGCAACAGATGTAGCTGCCAAAATATTTGATATGTTATACTCCCCAAGCATCCTTGCCTCAAATCTAACAACAGTTTGCTTCTCATGTACATTGAACTCTATCTTTTCTTTTTTCGACTTTATGTCACTTACCCAAAAATTCAGCTGCTTATTAATTGAATACAAAATTTCTTTCTTTTTTGATTTTCCTGCAATCCTTAAAACTAGATCACTATCTCCATTTAATATTATTTTCGCCTTTGGTTTTGAGTACTCTACTATTTCATACTTTGCTTTTAGAACATTTTCAATGCTCCCGAATAAAGCTAAATGTTGACTTGCTATTGAAGTTATAACTGCTATATCAGGTTTAGTAATATCGCAGATATCCCTTATCTCTCCTCTTTTATAAGCGCCCATTTCTACAATATATACATCCGCTAGCTGATTTATATTTTCAAGAATGTTAATTGCAACACCTATATCAGAATTGACATTTTTAGGTGTAGCATATGTTTTGAATTTAGAAGATAAAATAAGATGCAGGATTTCTTTTGTAGTAGTTTTTCCGAAACTGCCAGTGATTCCAATTACCTTTAAGTTTTCAATCTCCTGAATCTTCTTTTTTGCCTCTTCTATTTTTTTTTACGCACTATAATAGAAAAGAAAGAAGTCGCAAAGACTAGTAAAGCTATTATAAAAGGCAGCGTAAGGTCAAAAGCAAAAAGATAAACAAAATATAATATAACAGTAGCCGTTTCCAAAGGAATAGTAAAAACGCCAGTATCTCCTACTTCAGTTGGAAATATATTACTAAAATCACCAAGCTCCAGATCCTGAATCGAACTGATGTGATAAGTTTGGTAATATTGGAAAGCTGAGACAATAGGCACTATAGTTAAAACCATGATCGAAATTGCTATAAGTAAATTTCTTAAGCTCTTCTTTGGAAAATTTACTTTTTTACTTATTAAAGCGCTGAAACTATTAAGTGCTGATAGAACATAATAAGCAAAACCCAGAGGTATAACGATATACAGAAACCTTCTGTCTGTATATACAGTAAGCAATATACCAAACGTAGCTAAGAGAAAAGCAACTATTGTAGGATAACTTTTTAAGGAAAATACTTTTGCCTCTTTGATATATACTTTCATCCTGTCAATCCGATACTCTTTTATCTGCCACAGATAAATATGCTCCATCAACCTTCTGATAATATGGGGAAGCCAGAAAATCAAAACAAAAACAAGGAAAAAAAGCATATTGTACATAGAAATATTTTTACTAATTATCTGTAAAATGATAACACAAATGCAATTATTTTATAAATTCAATATTATTCCTAATCACCTTTGAAATTACTTCTGGATGGGTTTTGGGGATCCCATGTCCAAGTTTCTCAAACACTATAAATTTAGACTTTTTAATACCTTTATGTAAAATCTTTCCGTGCTCTAATGGGGTTGAACGATCTTTCTTTCCCCATATAATAAGCGTAGGAACATCTATTAGATTTAAATCCTTTTTGAGATCTTCCTTTACTACCTTTCTGAAAGTTCCGGATATCTCCTCA
>NZ_DATIRC010000171.1:0-1573 GCF_035470145.1 Romboutsia sp. | reverse complement strand
TAAAACCTGCTAATAGTTTTTCACCTACTGTAAGATTCACAGAAGGATCTTTTAAAGCCTCTAATAATTGACTAATATTCATAATTTACCACCTTCCTATAAAGGTATATTTCCGTGCTTTTTAGGCGGTCTATCTTCACGTTTAGAAGATAACGTATCTAGTGCATCTGCTAGTCTTATTCTTGTAAATGCTGGTTCTATTACATCATCAATATATCCTCTTTCAGCCGCTTTATATGGAGTTGCAAACTCATCTGTATACTCTTTTATTTTTATTTCTCTCATTTCCTTAGGGTTTTCTGAATTTTTTATGTCATTTTTAAATATTATATTAGCTGCCCCACTTGGTCCCATAACTGCAACTTCTGCACTTGGCCAAGCTAAAACCATATCTGCACCTAAATCTTTTGAACACATAGCTAAGTACGAACCACCATATGCTTTTCTTGTAATTAATGTAAGTTTTGGAACAGTAGCTTCACTATATGCATAAAGCATCTTAGCTCCATGGCGAATTATTCCACCATATTCTTGTGAAGTTCCTGGTAAGAATCCTGGGACATCAACTAATGTTACTATTGGAATATTAAATGCATCACAAGTTCTTATAAATCTTGAAGACTTGTCAGACGCATTTATATCTAAACACCCTGCCATTATTTTAGGTTGATTTGCAATTATTCCTATACTTTCCCCATTTATTCTTGCAAATCCTGTTATAATATTTTGTGCAAAGAATGGTTGAACTTCATAAAAATCACCATCATCTATTATTTCATATATTATTTCTTTCATATCATATGGTTTATTTGAATCATCTGGTATTACATTATTTAAAATTTCATTTTTTCTATTCGGATTGTCTATACACTCAGCGACTGGAGTTTTTTCTGAGTTGTTTGAAGGTAAGAAACTTAATAACTTTCTTATTTGAGCTATGCAATCTTCATCATTTGAAGCCATAAAATGAGCTACTCCTGAAGTAGTATTATGAGTTGATGCTCCACCTAAATCTTCAGCCGTTACATCTTCTCCTGTTACAGTTTTTATAACTTGCGGTCCTGTTATAAACATTTGGCTTGTTTTATCTACCATATATACAAAATCTGTTAATGCTGGTGAATATACTGCTCCACCTGCACAAGGTCCCATTATTGCAGATATTTGAGGTACAACACCTGATGCTATAGTATTTTTATAAAATATTTCTCCATACCCAGCAAGTGCATCAACACCTTCTTGTATTCTAGCTCCTCCAGAATCATTAAGTCCAACTACTGGAGCTCCTACTTTTAATGCCATGTCCATTATTTTTGCCATTTTCTTAGCATGCATTTCCCCTAATGATCCACCAAGTACTGTAAAGTCTTGTGCAAAGGCACAAACCAATCTTCCATCCACTTTTCCATATCCTGTTACAACACCTTCTCCAGGTATTTCTTGTTTTTCCATTCCAAAATTAGAGCATCTATGTTTTACAAATGCATCTACTTCTACAAAAGTATTTTCATCAAATAATTTATTTAATCTTTCTCTTGCAGTTAATTTTCCTGATGCATGTTGTTTATCTATT
>NZ_DATIRC010000170.1:0-4584 GCF_035470145.1 Romboutsia sp. | reverse complement strand
CTGGCTTTGTTTGTTTGGTTTGTTTCAAATTCTATAAATTAACCTACTGTTTAATTTTCAAAGTTCATTTTCTTGTTTGCCCTTTTCTTAAGGACAAGTATAACTATACCATCTTAAAATAATATCGTCAATACTTTTTCTTGATTTTTTTAAGTTTATTTATAATAATTTTCCATTTTATTAACATTGTCTACAACCTACACTTAGCCTATATAGCTATTTATATATTTAAATCTACATTTCAACTCGTTATGAAATAAATTAATAAATTTATTTAAATAATTATCTATCATATATTTTTGTATCGTATTTTATATATTTTTTTCCATATTGAGTTCTTTCTATAATTGTGTTTCTTTCCATCTCTGTAACAGCCAGTAATGTAGTTAAAAAGAATTTACCCATGCTAGTGCTTTCTAATAATCCAATATTTAGAACATGTACTATTGTACTTTTAGCAAATAATTCTTCTACTGTATTGCTTGCTAATCTATCTAATTTAGTAACTATTTATGACACTAACTTTTAATACCTATTAAAGTATTGAAAAGTCCTCACCTGTATTTAGATATTAAAACTGTAAAGTTATGACACCGTATAGATAATAAAAGGAGGAGAAATATTTCTCCTCCTTTTACTGCATAATATTTATAATCTGCGTACTTAATTACATTCAAATTCAATAATTAGCTTACGTATTTTACACTGACATTAATTTCTCCCAAAATAAGTTTGTATGATATATAAAATTTTTTGGATAAAATCGCACAGTTCTTGTATAAGTACTACTTTTTTCTCCTTTTATTCCATCGAACTCAACAGTCATATCCAGGTACTTAAGTTTATCGTTATCTATATCTATTTCATGATCTTTAACAAGAAAAAGGCTTCCATATGATTCATCTTCCATTTTTTTGATTGATACGGTTTCAGGCATAGAATATTTCTGTGTAATTTCTCCGTTTAAAGCTATTTGAACTGATATGTTACTTATATCATCAAAATCGCCACAGATAACTACTCCATAGGCATAGGGCCCCTTTATTGTTAACTTATCATACAGGCCAGGGATAATTACTTTTTTGTACTCTCTACCTTCAATAGGTATACTAATTTTTATCTTATCTCCTTCATTATAATCATAAACATCTGAAAGACTATACTCTTGGTAATCGGTAATTAACGAACATCCTGATAAAAGTGGAGATACCAAGAAAAGAAATAACAAAACTAGTATAGTTTTTATAACTCTCATAATATAAACTCCTTTATTAACCATAATCTATGATACATATTGTTTTTTTATCATACCGCCATGACTACTAGTACTAGTGTGTAGTACTATACAACTACGTAATAAACTATAGTTTGATTATATACTAAAATTAACAGTACGTATAATGAGTTTTAATGTATTAATTAGCCTTTTAAAATTTTCAACACTGACTTAAAACATAACCATATTTTAAAATGATACAAAGTAATCATTACTGTTAAGTTATGACTCCTAATTTTTGTACATAAAAACATCAATAGAATTTCTTGAACACCATAATAATAAGTTAAATAAACTTGTTATTATGTGTAAATTTCTTAAAATATATGTATATTATTTTTTTAAAAGACAATAATACATATATGATACGAATATAAAAATACAACCTATCTCCCCCATTTAGGTTTTAAGCTACAGTCCCCCAACTGTAGTTTTTTTGTATGTAAAAAGCAATGTTTTATTGAACATTAAAAAAGAGAGATTGTTACTTTAATACTCCCTTAGTTCTCAATATAATAATATTGTGTAGTTAATTATTTTCATTCAAATCATATTCATGAATGGGATTAATAAGTTTTAATATTGATACGATAGCATTATTATATCCCGACATTTTTTCAATCTCTTTTTCATCTAAAATTTCTTTATTATCAAATTGTATCCCGATTTTTTCAACTATTTCAAGATATTTACTTACAAATTCATCTTCACACATTATCTCAATGTCTGCTAACATTTCATTATAAGCTAACAGTTCACCCTCATCATTTTCTTTATATTCTATTTTATCAAATATGCTATTGGTTATTGTAAACTGTATTTTTCTCTTAATGATATCTTCTATATTGAACTGCTTTATTTTTTTATTATTTAGCATAATATATTTCTCCTTTCTTAAAGTTTAATTCGTACTTTATAACAATTATTTATTTAATTATAACATAGTTGCTTATTTTCTAATGTCTACTAAAACAGATGTTTTTGTGTAGACTAAAAAGAGAGTAACAATTTTTGATGTCATTACTCTCTTTAGGTTCGTAAAATAATAAGAATGTGTGTTAATGTTACTTTAAAACCAAATCGACAATCCAATTATCATCAAATATTGATCTTTCAGTAATACTCTCTATAAAACTTATTACTTCATCAAACATACTTTTTTCACCTTTTTCAGCACTTTCAATTGTTTCAATAACATATTCTCTTCCTTCATTAGTAAAAAAATCATTTTCGGTTAATTTATTTTGATAATATTTCTTAAGCATATTACTATCAAGATACTGTTTTGAAAAATCAGAGTTTCTCCATATTATCCTACAAGGAGCCTTTAGCCCAAATCCACCAAAAAGGCAATCATCAAAAGATTGCAGGCATCTTCCAAAATACCCATTGGGAGCATCAACTACTCTTGCAAATTCCTTAAATAAAGAATCTAAATCAATTATATTTTTACCTTCAATAACGTAAACATTTTTCATATATAATCCCTCACTTAAATTTTATCTATATTTAAAAATTCAAAAAATCAAACAAATATAGTTGATACGTTGTATCTTACAATTGTGAACCATAGTTATATTTTAACCTTAGTAATAATTAGAGTAAATTAAATACTATACTCTAAAAATACATTCAAAGCTTTGTAGTAATAATACCCTTAGAGTCCATTTGTTTGTATTCTAAGGGTGTTAAGTTTATCTTAAATAAATAAGTTAAATTTAGAAACTAGTTATTTTATGGCAATTAAAGCTGAGAATTTTTATTCAGTTTTAGATAATAATCATGAGTATACAGAACAAATATATTATATTTACATTTTCCATGTAAACGTTTTATTGCTATGTAGATATTTCTTAGAAATGGTATAATCATAAAGAATACTAATAAATAAAAGATCAAGGGGGTATAACTATAATATGAAGAAAATGTTAATTATATTTGGATTAATCACAGTTATTGGAGTAGGTGTGGGGGGATATGTAAAAAAGATTAATCAACCCAAAACCAAAGTTAAAAGCTATAAATCAGTAGAAAAAGAAACTAAAAATGAAAAATCTTCAATTGAGTCAGAAAATAAAGACATAAAAAGTAAAGAAGATGAAGAAATAGAAGTTAAAGTAAGTAAAGAACCTAAAAAAACTAATGATTCTTATACCGAAAAAAATGAACATCCTAAAAGTACAGAAAACCCAAAAGAAGATATTATAGAGAAATCTAAGCAAGAAGAGATGGTAAAGCCTGAAATTATAGATACATCTGAAAAAGAAGAAGAAAAACCTGTTGAAGAAAGTACAATAACTCTTACAGGGATTTATGGTGGGTTTGCAGATAGTAGATATGTTCAATTTGAAATAAATGGTGTATTCGAAGTTTTTTACATTATTCCTGAGATTGCAGATGAATTAATTAAGAGAGAACTTGATAGTACAATAACTATTGTTTGTAAAAATCCAGATTTATCTATCCCAAACACTTCTCCACATAGAGTGATAATCTCTTTTAACTAAATAGACAACACCGTAAAGTTAGCTTTTCTATAACTATTCGTATATAATGTGAAAACTGTAATAGGATACATCAACATAATACATACATATTTACAAACAACTAAGAATAACTATTAATCTAATAAAACACATTTAAGATACTCTTTCACTAAATAGATGTTTCATGCATTTTATCACTTTTCTATTTTTTGAATATATTGATATTACTTTAATTCACAAGTTATACACAGATTTTTAACTATTTTAATATACTTGCAATAAATAAAATCACCTACAATATTATAGTATAATCCCCTTATGCTAGACACTTTTAAAAAAGCATCGTATAATGATGCTAAAAAGTAATTCCTATAATGGGATTATACTATTTTTACTAATTTCTTAATATGTTTTATTACTATCTAAACTATCTAATTTTTTTTAAATATACACCCTCCTTAAATTATAATTACTTCTTTCGTATATAATATACATTATATATTCATGCAATTTAAAGATAATTTTTCATAAAAAAAAGATTCTCTCAACTATAAAACCCTTAGTTTAAGACAATCTCCTATATATTTCAATTTAGAATTTTCTATTTCTACGCATAAAATCTAATATTATGAAGTAAAAAAATAAAAAAGATTACGTGGCTACGTCTTACTCTCCCAGGAAGTTGCCCCCCAAGTACCATCAGCGCTAAAGAGCTTAACTTCTGTGTTCGGAATGGGAACAGGTGTATCCTCTTTGCTATTATAACCACATAATCTTTATTTTTTAATGGAGCGGGTGAAGGGGATCGAACCCTCACAGCCG
>NZ_DATIRC010000169.1:0-16663 GCF_035470145.1 Romboutsia sp. | reverse complement strand
GAGTTAATAAACTCAATAGCAGTAGAAGAAGGATTAAGATTCGCAATAAGAGAAGGTGGAAGAACAGTAGCATCAGGTGTTGTTGCTTCTATAGTTGAATAATCTCTTATATACGATTAATCAATAGATAAAAAAGAGGGGCTTATACCTCTCTTTTTTGCATTTTGAATAAAATTCATAAATAGTAATAATATACTAGTTATATTTCATTGACATTTGAGTTTAAATTTTATATACTAAGTTAGTGCTTTAATAGAGAAACAAGTCGAGTTTATAACTGAGTTTTACATAAAAAAATAAATTTTGTAAAATCGTAAAAAAAACTTGAAAAAATGTAAATAATGATATAAAATATAATAGTGTGCTTGAGAGATACGAAGAAATTAAACTAAATCTTAGTTAAGAGAGACCGAATGTCGAATGTAAAATTACAACACACCCGGAGCAGTGTATCGGCATAAGTCGCGCGTAACATATAAGATAAACGTGCGATAAAGGAGGGAAATTACAATGGCTAAAAATGAACAAATAAGAATAAGATTAAAGTCATATGACCACAAATTATTAGATTTTTCAGCTGGGAAAATAGTTGAAACTGCTAAAAAGGCTGGATCACAAGTTTCAGGACCTGTGCCATTACCAACAGAAAAGCAAGTTGTAACTATATTAAGAGCTGTGCATAAGTACAAAGACTCTAGAGAGCAATTTGAAATAAGAACTCACAAGAGATTAATAGACATAGCTAACCCAACACCTAAAACAGTTGACTCATTAATGAGATTAGACTTACCAGCTGGTGTTGATATAGAAATAAAGTTATAGTAGCAACCTAAGATACGATCCTATAAGGTAACTATCTTAGAATGATTATATACAAAGTATAATCCGCTGTAAGAATTATAGGAGGTGCTAATATGAAAGGAATATTAGGAAAAAAATTAGGTATGACTCAAATATTCACTGAAGAAGGTATAGTAATACCTGTAACAGTTGTTGAGGCAGGACCAATCGTTGTAACTCAAATAAAAACAGTTGAGAAAGACGGATACAATGCAGTTCAAATAGGTTTTGGAGAAGCTAAAGAGAAATCTTTAAACAAGCCTCAAAAAGGACATTTAGCTGCAGCTAACGTATTAAAGAAACACTTAAAAGAATTCAGAGTAGATTCTGTAGAAGGATATACAGTTGGACAAGAAATAAAAGCTGATTTATTCGCTACAGGTGAAAAAATAGATGTTTCTGGAACAAGTAAAGGTAAGGGATTCCAAGGTCCTATAAAGAGACATGGACAATCAAGAGGTCCTGAATCTCACGGTTCTAGATACCACAGAAGACCAGGATCAATGGGAGCATGTTCTTTCCCTGGTAGAGTTTTCAAAAACAAAAAATTAGCTGGACACATGGGTAGCGTTAAAGTTACAGTTCAAAACTTAGAGGTTGTTAAAGTAGATGCTGATAAGAACCTTATATTAGTTAAAGGTGCTATACCAGGACCTAAAGGTTCAGTAGTAACTATAAAGGAAGCAGTTAAGTCTTCTAAATAATGACTAACCTAAGAAAGGAGGAAGCACGATGCCAAAATTAAATGTATTAAATATTAATGGACAAAATGTTGGAGAAATAGAGTTAGTAGATTCTATATTCAATGTAGAAGTTAATGAACATGTTTTATATGAGGTTGTTAAAAACCAATTAGCAAACAAGAGACAAGGTACTCAATCTGCTAAAACTAGAGCAGAAGTTAGAGGTGGCGGAAGAAAACCTTGGAAACAAAAAGGAACAGGTAGAGCTAGACAAGGTTCTATAAGAGCTGTACAATGGGTTGGTGGAGGAGTTGCTTTTGCACCTAAGCCAAGAGATTACAGTTACACATTACCTAAGAAGGTAAGAAGATTAGCGATGAAGAGTGCTTTATCTGCTAAAGTACAAAACGGTGAAATGATAGTATTAGATGCTTTAAATATGGAAGCTCCTAAGACTAAAGAATTCGCTCAAATATTAAAGAATGTAAATTCTGCAAAGAAGGCGTTAATAGTAACAGCTGAAAATAATACAAATGTAATAAAATCAGCTTCAAACATAGAAGGTGTTGCAACTGCTACAGTTAACACAATAAATGTTTATGATATATTAAAGTATGATTCATTCATAATAACTACAGACGCTGTTAAAAAAGTGGAGGAGGTGTACGCATAATGACTAATCCACATGATATAATAAAGAAACCAGTTGTAACTGAACAAAGTATGGCTGAAATGGTTGAAAAGAAATACACTTTTGTTGTTGCTAAGAATGCAAACAAAACTGAAATAAAGAAAGCTGTAGAAGCAATATTCGGAGTTAATGTTGAAAAAGTTAACACATTAAACTACGATGGAAAAGTTAAAAGAATGGGTAAACATGAGGGAAGAACTGCAAGCTTTAAGAAGGCAGTAGTTAAATTAGCTGCTGACAGTAAAGAAATAGAATTCTTCCAAGGAATGTAATTATCCTAGCAAACGAAGGAGGGAAAACACATGGCTATAAAAAAGTTTAGACCAACTTCTCCTGCCTTAAGACAAATGACAGTTTTAGTTTCTGATGAAATAACTTGCAATGAACCAGAAAGATCTCTTTTAGTATCTTTAAAGAAGAACGCTGGTAGAAATGCACACGGAAAAATAACTGTTCGTCACAGAGGTGGAGGAAACAGAAGAAAATTTAGAATAATAGATTTCAAGAGAAATAAAGACGGTGTACCTGCGAAGGTTGCTACTGTTGAATATGATCCAAATAGAACAGCTAACATAGCTTTATTACACTATGCAGATGGTGAAAAGAGATATATATTAGCACCTGTTGGATTAGAGGTTGGAACTACAATATTATCAGGACCAACAGCTGACATAAAGCCAGGAAATGCATTAGCATTAAAGGATATGCCAGTAGGTACTGTAATACACAACATAGAATTAAAGCCAGGAAAAGGAGCTCAATTAGTTAGATCTGCTGGAGTTTCTGCTCAATTAATGGCTAAAGAAGGAAAAAAAGCTTTATTAAGATTACCATCAGGTGAAATGAGATTTGTAAGCATAGATTGCAAAGCTACAATAGGACAAGTTGGTAACATAGAACACGGTAACGTTGTTATAGGTAAAGCAGGTAGAAAAAGACATATGGGTATAAGACCTACTGTAAGAGGATCTGTAATGAACCCTTGTGACCATCCACACGGTGGTGGGGAAGGTAGAACTTCAATAGGTAGACCTTCACCAGTTACTCCATGGGGTAAACCAGCTCTTGGATACAAAACTAGAAAGAAAAATAAAGCTTCTGATAAGTTAATAGTATCAAGAAGAACTAAGTAATAGATTTACTTTTGCTCGGAAAGGAGGAATTTAAATGTCAAGATCAACTAAAAAAGGACCTTTCGTCCATGCGAGACTTTTAAAGAAAATAGACGCTATGAACGCTGCTGGAAATAAAGAAGTTATAAAGACTTGGTCAAGAACTTCAACAATATTCCCTCAAATGGTAGAACATACTATAGCTGTTCATGATGGAAGAAGACATATACCTGTTTATATAACAGAAGATATGGTTGGACACAAGTTAGGTGAATTCGTTCCTACAAGAACTTTCAAGGGACATAAGGACGATGAAAAATCTAATAAAAGAAAATAATAAATTTCTGACTAAGGAAGGAGGAATAGCAAATGGAAGCAAAAGCTACTGCTAAATATGTACGTGTATCACCAAGAAAAGCAGGACAAATCTGTGACCTTGTTAGAGGAAAGAATGTTGATGAAGCATTAGCAATATTAAAGTTCACTCCAAGAGGAGCGGCTTCAATAATAGCTAAAGTTGTTAAATCTGCTAAAGCAAACGCTGAAAACAACCATGAAATGGATGTTGAAAATTTATATATAGCATCAGTAGTTGCAAACCAAGGGCCAACAATGAAAAGATTCATGCCTAGAGCTATGGGACGTGCAACAATGATAAGAAAAAGAACTTCTCACATAGAGGTTGTTGTAAAGGAAAGAAAATAATTTATAGATAGGAGGGAAAATAATGGGTCAAAAAGTTAATGCACACGGACTAAGAGTCGGTGTTATAAAAGATTGGGACTCTAGATGGTTCGCAACTGATAAGAAAGAGTTCGGAAACTTATTATTAGAAGACCATAATGTTCGTAAATTCTTAAAGAATAGACTTTACTCTGCAGGAGTTGCTAAAATAGAAATAGAAAGATCAGCAAATAAGGTTAAAATAGACTTACACGTTGCTAAGCCAGGTGTAGTTATAGGAAGAGCCGGAGCTGGTATAGATGCTTTAAAAGCTGAATTAGAAAAAATGACTAAGAAAACTGTAATAGTTAACATAGTTGAAGTTAGAAACCCAGATAAAGATGCTCAATTAGTAGCAGAAAATATAGCATTAGCTATAGAAAGAAGGGTAGCTTTCAGAAGAGCTATGAAACAAGCTATACAAAGAGCTATGAAGTCAGGTGTTAAAGGGATAAAAGTTTCTGCATCAGGAAGATTAGGTGGAGCAGAAATGGCTAGAACTGAAGGATACAGCGAAGGAAATGTACCTTTACAAACACTAAGAGCTGATATAAACTTTGGTTTCGCAGAAGCTAACACTACTTACGGAAAAACTGGTATCAAAGTTTGGATATGCAACGGTGAAGTTTTACCAACTAGAAACGGTGTAAATCCAAGAGAAGAAAGAAGAGATAACAGAAGAAACGATAGAAGAGATAACAAGAGAAACGATAGAAGAAACGATAGAAGAAACACTAGAGGAAATGATAACAGAGGAAATGATAACAGAGGAGCAAGACCTCAAGGATCAAGACCTCAAGGAGGACAAAGACCTCAAGGATCAAGACCTCAAAGAACTGAAAACAAAGGAAATTAATTTAATAAGGTTCGAGGAAGGAGGAAATACTCATGTTAATGCCAAAAAGAGTAAAACGTCGTAGAGTTCATAGAGGAAGTATGGCTGGGAAGGCTCAAAAAGGTAATAAAGTTACTTATGGAGAGTTCGGATTAGTTGCATTAGAAGCTTCTTGGATAACTTCTAATCAAATAGAAGCTGCCAGAATCGCGATGACTAGATATATAAAAAGAGGCGGGAAGGTTTGGATAAAAATATTCCCTCATAAGCCGGTAACAAGAAAACCAGCTGAAACTCGTATGGGTGCTGGTAAAGGATCTCCAGAATACTGGGTAGCAGTAGTTAAGCCAGGGAGAGTTATGTTCGAATTAGCAGGTGTTCCTGAAGAGAAAGCTAGAGAAGCAATGAGACTTGCGATGCACAAATTACCAGTTAAGTGTAAGTTTGTAAAACGTGAAGATTTAGAAGTAAAGGGTGGTGAATAGGATGCAAGCTAAAGAATTAAGAGATTTAACAGGCGAAGAGCTAATGAACAAGTTAAATGACTTCAAAAGTGAATTATTTAGCTTAAGATTCCAATTAGCTACTGGTCAATTAGAAAATACAGCTAGAATAAAATTCGTTAAAAAGGATATAGCTAGAGTTAAAACTATCCTTGCTGAAAGAAAGTTAAACGAAACTAGAGCTTAATTTGGGAAAGGAGGCTTTTAAACATGGAAAGAGGAAGAAGAAAAGTTAGAATAGGCCGTGTTGTAAGTGACAAAATGGATAAAACAATAGTTGTTGCAGTTGAAGATTTCGTACGTCATCCATTATATAATAAGCCAGTTAAGAGAACTAAGAAGTTCAAGGCTCACGATGAACAAAATGTATGTAGAATCGGAGACAAAGTTAAAATAATGGAAACTAGACCTTTATCAAAAGATAAAAGATTCAGATTAGTTGAAGTTGTTGAGAAAGTTAAGTAGTTTTTTGGAAAAGGAGGGATTACGATATGGTACAACAAGAGACACGTTTAAGAGTTGCTGATAACTCTGGTGCTAAGGAAATACTATGTATACGTGTACTAGGCGGAAGTAAAAGAAGATATGGTAACATAGGCGACGTAATAGTTGCTACTGTTAAAAGTGCAACACCTGGTGGAGTTGTAAAAAAAGGTAAAGTTGTTAAAGCTGTTATAGTAAGAAGCAAGCAAGGCGTAAGACGTAAAGATGGAAGTTATATATCTTTCGACGATAATGCTGCTGTTATAATAAAAGACGACAAAACTCCAGTAGGAACTCGTATATTCGGGCCTGTTGCTAGAGAGTTAAGAGATAATGAGTTCATGAAGATAGTTTCTCTTGCTCCAGAAGTACTATAATAAGGAGGTGCAATAGGACATGATGCGTGTTAAAAAAGGTGACACTGTTGTAGTTATAGCAGGTAAAGATAAAGGTAAAAAAGGTGCAGTTCTAAAAGTATTCCCTAAGGCTAATAGAGTATTAGTTGAAGGTGTAAACGTAATAACTAAGCACCAAAAGCCAAGTGCTATGAACCCACAAGGTGGAATAATAAATAAAGAAGCTTCAGTTCATATATCTAATGTAATGCCATTCGATCCTGAAACAGGAAAAGGGACAAGAGTTAGAGTTGAAATGAAAGACGGAAAAAAAGTTAGAGTATCAGTAAAGAGCGGAAAAGAATTATAATATAGCTTGAAAGGAGGGACCTTAAATGGCTTCTAGATTACAAGAAAAATACATGAAAGAAGTTGCTCCTGCTTTAATGGAGAAATTTGGATACAAAAACGTTATGGAAATACCTAAGTTAGATAAAATAGTTATAAACATGGGTATAGGTGACGCTAGAGAAAATCCAAAAGGATTAGAAAAGGCTGTTGAAGAGATGTCAATAATATCTGGACAAAAGCCTGTTACAACTAAGGCTAGAAAGTCTGTTGCTAACTTCAAATTAAGAGAAGGTATGCCAATAGGTGCAAAAGTTACTTTAAGAGCTGACAAAATGTACTACTTCATGGATAAGTTAGTATCAGTATCTTTACCAAGAGTTAGAGACTTCAGAGGAGTTAACGCTAACGCATTCGATGGTAGAGGTAACTACGCTTTAGGTGTTAAAGAGCAATTAATATTCCCTGAAATAGAATACGATAAGGTAGATAAAGTAAGAGGAATGGATATAATATTCGTTACTACAGCTAAGACTGACGAAGAAGCACGTGAATTATTAAAATTATTAGGAATGCCATTTTCTAAGTAAGTTTAGAAAAGGTCATTTTCTAAGCTAAGACGAAGGAGGGATTCCAGTGGCTAGAAAAGCGATGGTTGTAAAACAACAAAAAAAGCAAAAGTACGCTACTAGAGAATACACTAGATGTACTATATGTGGTAGACCACATTCAGTTTTAAGAAAATTTGGTATATGCCGTATATGCTTTAGAGAATTAGCTTATAAAGGTCAAATACCTGGTGTTAGAAAAGCAAGTTGGTAAAAATTTGCTAAAAATGGAAGGAGGGTTTCAATATGACAATGACAGATCCAATCGCAGATATGCTGACTCGTATAAGAAATGCTAACGTAGTTAAGCACGAAACTGTTGACGTTCCTGCCTCTAATATGAAGAAAGAATTAGCTAGAATCTTATTAGAAGAAGGTTTCGTAAGAGGTTATGATGTTATAGAAGATGGAAAGCAAGGAATAATAAGAATACAATTAAAGTACGGACAAGCAGGCGAAAGAGTTATAACAGGACTTAAGAGAATATCTAAGCCTGGTATGAGAGTTTACGCTGGTAACCAAGAGATACCAAAGGTATTAAATGGATTAGGTATATCAGTAATATCTACTTCAAAAGGTATATTAACTGATAAGCAAGCAAGAAAAGAAAATGTTGGTGGAGAAGTAATCTGCTACGTTTGGTAATATAAACGAACAATGTAAGGAGGTGCGACTATGTCAAGAATAGGTGTTAAGCCAATAACAGTACCAGCAGGTGTTGAAGTAACTATAGCTGAAGGAAACTTTGTTACAGTAAAAGGACCAAAAGGAACTTTAACTAAGCAGTTTGATGGTGCGTTAAATATAAAGCAAGAAGAAAATACTATAACTGTTGAAAGACCAACAAACAATAAGCAACACAGATCTTTACACGGATTAACTAGAACTTTATTAGATAATATGGTTGTAGGTGTTACTACTGGTTTCGAAAAGAAATTAGAATTAGTTGGTGTTGGATACAGAGCTCAAAAGCAAGGAACTAAATTAGTTATGAACTTAGGATACTCTCATCCGGTAGAAATGGAAGATCCAGAAGGTATAACTGTTGAAGCTCCAAACCAAACTGAGTTAGTAGTAAAAGGTATCGATAAGCAATTAGTAGGAAACTACGCTGCTAAGATAAGAGACTGGAGAAAGCCAGAGCCATACAAAGGTAAAGGTATAAGATACGCTGGTGAAGTTGTAAGACGTAAAGAAGGAAAAACTGGTAAGAAATAATACCAAACATAAAAGCTAGAAAGGAGTGATCTCAGTGTTAAAGAAAGCTAATAAAAACGCTAATAGACTTCAAAGACATAAGAGAGTTCGTAGAAAAATAACTGGAACTACTCAAAGACCAAGATTATGCATCTTTAGAAGTGCTAATAATATATACGCTCAGATAATAGATGATACAAACAGAGTAACTCTTGCAGCTGCATCTTCTTTAGACGCAGAAGTAAAAGGTGCTGTTAATCATACAGGAAACAAAGAAGCAGCTAGAAAAGTTGGCGAAATGATCGCTAAAAAAGCTGTAGAAAAAGGAATCACTGAAGTTGTATTTGACAGAGGTGGATACTTATATCACGGTAGAGTTCAAGAGTTAGCTGAAGGTGCTAGAGAAGCTGGACTTAAGTTCTAATTAAGAAGTACAAAGGAGGGAAATGCACATGTTACGTCGTAAACTTATAGACGCAAGACAACTTGACTTAAAAGAAAAAGTTGTTGAAGTAAGACGTGTTACTAAAGTTGTAAAAGGTGGTAGAAACTTCAGATTTGCAGCATTAGTAGTAGTTGGAGATGAAAACGGACACGTTGGTGTAGGTACTGGTAAAGCAATGGAAGTACCAGACGCTATAAAGAAAGCTGTAGAAGATGCTAAGAAGAATCTTATACATGTACCTATGGTTGGTACAACAATTCCTCACGAAGTAAACGGACACTTCGGAGCTGGAAAAATATTAATAATGCCTGCTAAGCAAGGTACAGGAGTTATAGCTGGAGGACCTGCTAGAGCGGTACTTGAATTAGCTGGATTAACAGACGTTAGAGCTAAATCTTTAGGATCTAACAACCCAAGAAACATGGTAAATGCTACAATAGAAGGTCTTAACTCTCTAAAGACAGCTGAAGATATAGCTAAACTTAGAGGTAAAAAAGTTGAAGAGCTTCTAGGGTAAGGAGGTAGTGAAAAATGGCTAAATTACAAATAAAGTTAGTTAGAAGTACAATAGGAACTACTCCTAACCAAAGAAAGAACGTAGAAGCGTTAGGATTAAGAAAAAGAGAACAAGTAGTTGTTAAAGAAGATAATGCCCAAATAAGAGGGATGATAACTAAAGTTAAGCATTTAGTACAAGTTACTGAAATAGCTGAGTAATATTTTTAAGAAGTGCGATAAGGAGGTGCAATCCATGAAGTTACATGAGTTAAAACCTGCTAAAGGTGCAGTAAGAGCTAAGAGAAGATTAGGTAGAGGTACTGCAACTGGACAAGGTAAAACTGCAGGACGTGGACAAAAAGGACAATGGTCTCGTTCAGGTGGTGGAGTTAGAGTTGGATTTGAAGGTGGACAGATGCCACTTGCTAGAAGACTTCCTAAGAGAGGTTTCAAGAATCCATTTAAGAAAGTTTACACTGAAATAAACATAGAAGCTTTAAACAGATTCGAAAACGGAACTGAGGTAACTGCAGAGTTATTAAAAGCTACTAGAGTTATAAGCAAAATAGAAAAAGACGGCGTTAAGATCTTAGGCGAAGGAAATTTAGAAAAGGCTGTAACAGTTAAAGCTGCTAAGTTCACTGCTTCAGCTCAAGAAAAAATAGAAAAAGCTGGAGGAAAGGCAGAATTAGTTTAATCTAATCTGCTAACTCTTAGCCATTACAGGCGGGGTGAGTTAACGTGTTGTCACAGTTAAAGCAAGCTTGGAAACTTAAAGATGTAAGAAGAAAAATATTATATACTTTGATGATGATTTTAGTATTTAGGATAGGTGCAACGATACCTGTTCCTGGAGTAGATACAAGTATTATAAAGGGAATGGTTGACTCAAATGGTCTTCTTTCCCTATATAATATGTTTAGTGGTGGGGCTTTTAGTAACTTCACATTATTTGCTTTAGGTGTAGGACCGTATATAACAGCATCTATTATAATGCAACTTCTAACTATTGGTTTTGAAAGTTTAGAAGAACTTCAAAAGTCTGGTGAAGAAGGTAAGAAAAAAATTAACAAGTACACTAAGTATATAGCACTAGCATTAGCGTTCGTACAAGCCATAGCTATTACGCTAGGAATTGTAAGAGGTGCTTTAAAGTCAAATAGTGTATTTTTTATAGTTACAGTTATATTAACATTAGTATCAGCTAGTATGTTATTAATGTGGATAGGAGATAAAATTACTGAAAAAGGATTAGGTAATGGAAGCTCTGTTATAATATTCATCGGTATTATCTCAAGAATACCAGTAGATATTATATCAACTGCTAACTTAGTAAAAAGTGGTAAAATAGCTATAGGAACAGCAGTATTGTTAGTTGTAGTAATACTTTTAACAATCACAGCAGTTACATATATACAAGAAGCCACTAGAAAAATCCCAGTACAATATGCTAAAAGAGTGGTTGGAAGGAAAATGTATGGAGGACAAAGTTCTCACATACCAATGAAAGTTAATCAGTCAGGAGTTATACCAGTAATTTTTGCTAGTTCACTTTTAGCTTTCCCTCAAACTATAGCAACGTTTATGGGTGCAGATGCTCAAGCGTTTGTTCAAACATACTTAAATCCACTTGGATCTCCAGGAGTTTGGATATACAGATCACTTGAAGTTCTGCTGATAGTATTCTTTTCTTATTTCTATACAACTGTATCATTTAATACAGAAGATATAGCTAATAATATGAAAAATAATGGTGGATTTATACCAGGTATAAGACCAGGAAAATCTACTATAGATTATTTAAATAGGATATTATCAAGATTAACTCTAGCTGGAGCTTTATTCCTAGCTTCAATAGTTATGGTATCAGCAATTATTATGTTCTTTATGAAACTTAATATAACATTAGTTGGTTCATCACTATTAATAGTTGTTGGGGTTGCTTTAGAGCTAAAGAGACAGTTAGAATCAAATTTAGTTATGAGAAGCTATCAAGGTTTCTTAAAATAAATTGGAGATGATAATATGAGAATAATATTACTTGGACCTCCTGGTGCTGGTAAAGGTACACAGGCAGCAGGTATAGTAGAAAAATACAACATACCTCATATATCAACAGGAGATATATTCAGAAAGAATATAAAAGAAGGAACGGATCTTGGAAAGAAAGCTAAAGCATATATAGATCAAGGATTACTAGTTCCAGATGAGTTAACTGTAGGTTTAGTTACAGACAGAATAACTCAAGCTGACTGTGAAAACGGATTTATGTTAGATGGATTCCCAAGAAATGTTGCTCAAGCTGAACATTTAGATGCGTTTTTAAAACAAGTTAATATAGCTTTAGACAAGGTAGTTAATATCGAAGTTGATAAGAATATATTAGTTGGAAGAGCTGTAGGAAGAAGAATATGTAAATCTTGCGGTGCAACGTATCATGTTGAGTTTAATCCTCCTAAAGTACAAGGAGTATGTAACGTATGCCAAGGAGAATTATACCAAAGAGCAGACGATACAGAAGAGACTGTATCTAAAAGAATACAAGTTTATCTAGATGAAACAAAACCATTAGTTGACTATTATAGTTCTCAAGGTATAATAGCTAATATAAATGGACAACAATCTATAGATAAGGTATTTGAAGATATAGTAAATGCTCTAGGATGTGAAAAATAATGATTACTTTAAAATCAAAAAAAGAATTAGAACTTATGAGAGAGGCAGGCAAAATTGTCGCTGAAACTCATGAGATATTAAAAGCAGCTGTTACTCCGGGAATATCTACTTTAGAGTTAGATAAAATAGCTGAAGAGAATATAAGAAAATATAATGCGATACCATCTTTTAAGGGATATGGCGGATTTTCAGGTTCAATATGTGCTTCTATCAATGAAGAAGTAGTACATGGGATACCAGGAAAGAAGATACTAAAAGAAGGTGACATTATAAGTTTAGATGTAGGAGCCTATTATAAAGGATATCATTCAGACTCTGCGAAAACTCATGGGGTAGGAATAATATCTGAAGAAGATAGGAAATTAATAGAAGTAACTAAAGAAAGCTTCTATGAAGGCATAAAATTTGCTAAACTAGGATATAGATTATCTGATATCTCACACGCAATACAAGCACACGTTGAGAAACATGGTTTCTCTGTAGTTAGAGATTTAGTAGGTCATGGCGTTGGCTCAGAACTTCATGAAGATCCTCAAATACCTAACTATGGCCCAGCCGGTAAAGGACCAAGACTTCAAGAAGGAATGGTTTTAGCTATAGAGCCAATGATTAATGCTGGTAAATACCACGTTAAAACATTAGCTGATGGATGGACCATTGTCACAATAGATGGCAAAAAATCAGCTCATTATGAGCACACGATAGCAATCACTGAAAATGAGCCACTGATATTATCAGCGCTATAATTTTAAAAGTAGGTGAAAAGATGCTATCAAATAATTTAAGTGTAGGTCAAGTTGTAAGAGCTACTTCAGGTAAAGAACAAGGAAGACTATTTTTTATAATAAAAATAGTTGACCATGAATATGTTTTTATAGCTGATGGAAAGAAAAGAAAACTTGGTAAGCCTAAGCTAAAAAAAGTTAAGCACTTAAAAAGATATAATGTTATTAATGATGATGTTAAAAACAAGATATTATCTGAACAAAATGTTACGGATGCTTTTTTAAGAGTTCAACTTACTAAGTTAAATAATTTAATTTAACTTATTGAATGGAGGTTTGGTTAGTTAATGGCCAAAAAAGATGTTATAGAGTTCGAAGGTGTAGTTTCTGAAAACTTGCCGAATGCTATGTTTAAAGTAAAACTAGAAAATGGACATGAAGTATTATGCCACTTATCTGGAAAGCTAAGAATGAACTTCATAAGAATTCTTGAAGGAGATAAGGTGAATGTCGAACTTTCTCCATATGACCTTACAAGAGGAAGAATCACTTGGCGTAAGAAGTAGACTAATTTTGAAATAGTCTAAGGAGGGATTAACAATGAAAGTAAGACCATCAGTAAAACCAATGTGCGAAAAGTGCAAGGTAATAAGAAGAAAAGGCAAAGTAATGGTTATCTGTGAAAATCCGAAGCATAAACAAAAGCAAGGATAATAAATTATTACTAGCAATTTATTGATTTATATAGTATAATATTATATTGTGATGTTAACGAAAAGGTTTGAAATGATCGAAAATTTGGGACCAAAATAATATGATATTAATATTTTAACACTAAAAACTAAGTGTAGGAGGTGCGAATTAATGGCAAGAATAGCTGGGGTAGATTTACCTAGAGAAAAAAGAGCAGAAATAGCTTTAACTTATATATATGGTATAGGTAAAGCAACTGCTAATGAAATATTAGCTAAAGCTGAGATAAATCCTGATTCAAGAATAAAAGACTTATCTGAAGAACAAGTTAACGACTTAAGAAAGATCATAGATAGTGATTTCTTAGTTGAAGGTGACTTAAGAAGAGAGATAGCTTTAAATATAAAGAGATTAAGAGATATAAAATGTTACAGAGGTATGAGACATGCTAAAGGTCTTCCACTAAGAGGACAAAGAACTAAGACTAACGCTAGAACTAGAAAAGGTCCTAGAAAAACTGTATCTCGTAAGAAGAAGAAATAATAACTAGATAGGAGGGAAAACAATGGCTAAACCAAAAAAGAAAGTTACACGTGTTAGAAGAAGAGAGCGTAAAAACATAGAGCGTGGTCAAGCACATATACAATCAACTTTCAACAATACAATAATAACTTTAACTGATGTTCATGGAAATGCTATATCAGCTGCAAGTTCAGGACAATTAGGATTCAAAGGATCAAGAAAAGCGACTCCTTTTGCATCTCAAATGGCTGCAGAAACAGCTGCTAAGGCTGCTATGGAACACGGATTAAAGACTGTTGAAGTGTTCGTAAAAGGACCAGGTTCAGGAAGAGAAGCTGCTATAAGAGCATTACAAGCTACTGGACTAGAAGTAACTATGATAAAAGACGTAACTCCAATTCCTCACAACGGATGTAGACCGCCAAAGAGAAGAAGAGTGTAATTATATAAACGAGTAAATTAGGAGGTGTAAAGACATGGCAAGATACACAGGTGCATCATGCAGACAATGTCGTAGAGAAGGAATGAAATTATTCCTTAAAGGTGACAGATGTTATACTGATAAGTGTGCTATAGTTAAAAGAAACTATGCTCCAGGACAACATGGACAAGGAAGAAAGAAAGTTTCTAACTATGGATTACAATTAAGAGAAAAGCAAAAAGTTAAGAGAATATACGGAGTTTTAGAAACTCAATTCAGAAACTTATACGAGCGTGCTGAAAAAATGGCTGGTATAACTGGGGAAAACTTATTAAGTTTATTAGAAAGAAGATTAGACAATGTTGTTTACAGAATGGGATTAGCTTCATCTAGAAAAGAAGCTAGACAATTAGTAGGACACGGTCACTTCTTATTAAACGGACATAAGGCTGATATAGCTTCTATAACAGTTAAGCCAGGTGATGTTATAACAGTTAAGGAAAGATCAAAGTCATCTGCTAAATTCAAAGCTTTAGTAGAAACTAACTCAAGAATAGCTCCTAAGTGGTTAGAAGCTAACTTAGAAGAAATGTCAGTTAAGGTTGTTGCTATACCATCAAGAGAAGATATAGATCTTGAAATAGCAGAACACTTAATCATAGAACTTTACTCTAAGTAATAAGCATATTTTAAAATTTATTTTTAAAATTTTGTTTACCCTCAGTGGATTAATAAATTTGAAGGAGGGTTTTGTCCATGATAGAAATAGAAAAACCAAAAGTAGATATAATCGAACTTAGCGAAGACTATAGATATGGAAAGTTTGTCATAGAACCTTTAGAAAGAGGTTATGGCATAACTATAGGTAATGCTTTAAGAAGAATATTATTATCTTCTTTACCAGGTGTTGCAGTTAACTCTATAAAAATAGATGGGGTTCTTCACGAATTCTCTACAGTGCCAGGAGTTAAAGAAGATGTTACTGAAATAATATTAGCATTAAAAGAGCTTTCAGCTACTATAGATGGTGAAGGAAGTAGAACACTTAAAATAGAAGCTCAAGGACCATGCACTATCACGGGATCAGACATAATATGTCCTCCTGATGTTGAAATATTAAGCAAAGATTTAAAGATAGCTACGCTAGATGATAATGCTAAGTTTAATATGGAAATATTTATAGACAAAGGTAGAGGTTATGTTTCTGCTGAAGAAAATAAAACAGAGCATATGCCTATAGGTGTTTTACCTGTAGACTCAATATATACTCCTGTTGAAAAAGTGAGCTACCATGTAGAGAATACAAGAGTAGGTCAAAAGACAGATTATGATAAATTAGTATTAGATGTTTGGACTAATGGAAGTATAAATCCTCAAGAAGGAATATCTCTTGCAGCCAAAGTACTAGTTGAACATTTAAATCTATTCATAGACTTAACAGAGCATGTAAGCAATGTTGAGATAATGGTAGAAAAAGAAGAAGATCAAAAGGAAAAAGTTCTTGAAATGACTATAGAAGAATTAGATTTATCAGTTAGATCATACAACTGTTTAAAGAGAGCGGGAATAAATACAGTTGAAGAGTTAGCTAATAAGTCTGAGGATGATATGATGAAGGTTAGAAATCTAGGGAAAAAATCTTTAGAGGAAGTAATCCAAAAATTAGAAGAACTTGGACTAGGTCTTAAACCAAGCGAAGAATAGCGAGTGAAGGAGGGATAGTATGGCTACTTACCGTAAATTAGGACGTGAAACAGCTCACAGAAACCTTATGTTAAGAAACTTAGTAACTGATTTACTAAGAAACGGAAGAATAGAAACAACTGTAACTAGAGCGAAAGAAACTCGTAGAATGGCAGAAAAGATGATAACTCTTGCTAAGAGGGGAGATCTTCATGCTAGAAGACAAGTTTTAGCTTACGTTATGGATGAAACAGTAGTTAACAACTTATTCACTGATATAGCTCCAAAATATGCAGAGAGAAACGGTGGATACACTAGAATAATCAAAAAAGGGCCAAGAAGAGGCGATGCAGCTGAAATGGCATTTATTGAATTAGTTTAGTAAATAGTTAATATATATGAAAAAAGATTAAGTTTGATGGGCTTAATCTTTTTTTTATGCAAATAATATTAATTAAAAAAGATTATATAATCAAAGGAATTATTTTTTAATTAGAACTGTGATATAATATTAAGATACAAATTTTAAATTACTACTTTAAAGAAGGAGTAGAATCAATGAATAATATTATAAACGTTAACAATATTTCATATGAATATATAACTGAAGAATCTAGTTTTAAAGCTATAGATAATTTAAGT
>NZ_DATIRC010000168.1:0-68358 GCF_035470145.1 Romboutsia sp. | reverse complement strand
TGCCTTACAAGCAGGGGGTCACAGGTTCGAGCCCTGTTAGTCCCACCATTATGCGGCCTGGTAGTTCAGCTGGTTAGAATGCCAGCCTGTCACGCTGGAGGTCGAGGGTTCGAGTCCCTTCCAGGTCGCCAATTAAATATTTCATGCTAGTGTGGCTCAACGGTAGAGCAGCTGACTTGTAATCAGCAGGTTGTAGGTTCGATTCCTATCACTAGCTCCAATCAAACTCTTAGTTTATCTAAGAGTTTTTTATATGTAAGGAAATCATATTTCATTTAGCTTATAAATAAATATAAGTTTCATTAAAATATAAATTAAATAAAATATAAAAAATAAAGCAGAAGAAAATATTAAAAATATTTTTCTTCTACTTATATCTTTCCCATCTTAAATCATTACCTATAAACTTTGTTATTCTAAATTTATCTAATATTCTAGATAAAGTTCTTTGTGTATAAACTTTACCAAGTTGCGAAGGTGTTAAATTTGTGGATATAATGATTTTTTTCCCAGAAACAAGTCTAGTGTTAACAATATTAAAAATTTCTCCGCTAGTAAATGAATTATTAAGTTCAGTTCCAAGATCATCTATTATAAGTAAATCACAATCAAATAAATTTTTATAATTTTCATCAGCTAATTTATTATTGGGATCTCTTCTAAACTTATAGTCTTCTAAAATTTCTAAAATTCTAAAAGAAGTCTGATATATAACTACATATCCCCTATCTAATAGATCTTTAGCGATACAGTTACACATATAAGTTTTGCCAAGACCAGTAGATCCATAAAATAATAAATTATCACCATTATCCTCTTCAAATTCTAATACAAATTTTTCACATATAGAAAATATATCAAGCATATTTTCTCGTGGAGATATTTTAGAATTATCAGAAGTCACAGGAGAAAATATATCAAAATTAAAATTAGCAAAATTCTCGTTACTTAAAATTCTATCTAAATTAGACATTTTATAAGCTTCATTAATAATTTCTTGTTTAAAGCAACTACACTTTTCGCCACTAGGTAAAAATCCTTTATCTTTACAGTGATTACAGCTATATTTTATTTCTAAGTAATCTGAAGGAACACCGTAATTATTTAGCAACGTATCTTTTCTTAGTTTAAGTTGGTTCATTTTTTCTTTTGATTCACTGACTATTTTTTCTCTAGAATTAGGATCTAATAGAACTGCTTTAGCTAATTTCAAGCCAATTTTAGATATTTCATCTTCAATTTGTTCTATTTCAGGTATTTTTGTATAGATTTCCTTTTTTCGATTTTCTAAATCAAGTTCATCTTGATCTCTTTTTTGTTCATATTTTAAAAGTATATTTCGTATTTTATTATCGTTCATTTAATCACCTACTTAAATTTCTCTCTCTGACTTTTTTCAATAATTTCATCTAATTCTTCAGGTGTATATTGAGTAAATGTTTCATTAAAATTATGGAATTTAGTTCTTTTGTAAGTATCATTATTATTAGCGGCATTGGTAGATACTTTGTTGTTAATATTTACTTTATTTTTTTGAGTTTCTTCATCTTTTTTCAAATCTTCTAGGTTCTTTATATTTTTATTGTTCCAACTTTTTATAATGCCATTTATATAAGATACAGATGGATTTGAAATATTTTTAGATTTAGAACAAGCTTTAAGTATAAGCTCAATATCCATATCAAATTTATCAAACCATTCATCAATAAGTTGTTTTTCAGACCTAGATGGTTGTCTAGAAAATCCTAATTCATTAAAAATAGTTTTATACAACATATATCGTTCACTTCGAACAGCAAAACTTTCTTCAACATCTTGAGGTGTATATAAATTAGCATCGTACCAATTTCTAATTATTCCTTCTATATACTTTACTGGTTTAGAAGAACCAGTTTTATCCCTAACATGTTCATAAGCACACAGTATCATATCTGGGTTCATATTATATTTATTCATTATATCTAGGATACTAATTTTTTCACCTGGATCAAGATGTCTTCCAACAATTTGATTTATAGAGTTAAACATTTTTCTAATACTAGGATTCTCTGCAACAGAAACAATGCTACTAGTATTTGATTTAATAGATTTAGTATTAACTATTATGTTTTCCATATATAATTTCTTTAAATCTAAAAATTCTACAGAATAGTCAAAATCATCCGATCCATCATTTTTATGAATTTTAATGATGTTCTTATTTTCCCAAAATTTCCAAGCAGATATTACATCAGAAAGAGGGATATTTAAATTTTTTGCGATAGAATTATTATTAAATTTAGGGCTACAGCTAGGATCACAAGCATTTTTATAACCTAAAAGATAAACTTTCACGTATAACCCGTCCGCCATTGGCATAAATATATCTATAAAGATATTTGCAATAGCAGTTTCGCCTAAGTCAGCCTCATTAACTTCTTTGAAAAACATTTTATCACCTCATTTTAAATTATATCATAAATACGTATATTTAATTGCAACCTACAATTATCAAAATGAATTATATCATAAAAAAGCATTATAAATTTATCTTGTAAAAAAAATCTTAAATTATTCATATTAAATAGGAGGAGATAATTTGGTAATAAACTTCAACAAAAAAATAAGAAAAAGATTATCAATAGTAGTTGTATTTATTCTATTGATAGGAGGGGGAGGATATCTACTAAAAAACGAAAGTAGTGTAGAAACATTAAAGCCTAATGACAAAAAGAGTATAAATAGATATACTATGGATGTGGTTTTTGATGATGAAAGTAAGCGTTTAATGTGTAATCAAAATATAGAATATATAAATAATACAAAAATTACTTTAGACAAACTATATTTCCATATATATCCTAATGCATTTTCTAAAAAAGAATTTGCTCCTTTTGAGAAATCAGAAATGAAACAAGCATATCCGAATGGATTTAATGAAGGATACATAGATTTAAAAAATATTTTAAATAATGATAAGAAATTAGAATACGAGATAAAAGGTGATAAAAATGACTTGCTCGAAATAAAATTAGGTAAACAATTAAATCCAGGAGATAAAATATCAATAGACATGAAATATAATGTTAAAATACCTAATTCAGAAGGAAGATTTGGCTATGGAGATAATACTATAAACGTAACTAACTGGTTCCCTATAGCATGTGTACATGATGATAGAGGATGGAATTTAAAAGGTTATGAAACAGTAGGAGATCCTTTTTATAGTGAAACTAGTGATTTTTATGTAAATATGTTAATTCCAAAAAAATATAAGATGGGTTGCACAGGAAACATAGTTAATGAAACATCAGATAATAAGAAGACACTTTATAAAATAGAAGCAAAAAAAGTTAGGGATTTTGCTTTCATATTGAGTACTAAATTTGATATAAATAAAGATTTTTATAAAGGTATATCAATTAATACATATAATTTAAATAAAAAAATTTCAAGTGATGCTACTAAGATGGCAAAGGATTCTATTGCAATTTTTAGTGAATTATTTGGTCAATATCCATACGAAACATATTCTGTTATGGCTAGTGATTTTTATATAGGAGGTATGGAATATCCTACACTAGTTATGATAGATCAAAGTTTATATACGGAGAAGAATAAATTTTTACTTGAGTATGTAATAGCACATGAGACTGCTCATCAATGGTGGTATTCAGTAGTAGGAAATGATGAAATAAGTGAACCATGGCTAGATGAAGCGCTTACTGAATATTCTACAGTATTGTATTTTGAGAAAAAATACGGAAAAGAAGTTGGAGAAAAACTAATTAAAACTATGGAAATTCAAACTAAGAATCATGCTAGTGAAAATATATTTAAGCCAACAACTAAGTATAGAAACTCTACAGATTATAGTTTGAATGTATATACTAAAGGGGCGTTAGCTTTTAATGAAGTAAGAAAAAAAGTTGGAGATAAAGTATTTTTTGATACATTAAAAAAATACTATAGTACATATATGTATGAGAATGTAAATGGAGTAAAGTTTGTGGAATTATGGAATAGTAAAGGTATAGATATAGATAGAATAATAAGAGAATACAAGTAAATTTTAACTAGAGTATTAAATTTTTATTTAATGCTCTAGTTTTTTGGTATAATATATCTTATGACTATGAGAAAACGAGGTGACCGAATGCTAAAATATTGTTCAATAGGAAGCGGAAGTAGTGGGAACTGTCATTATATAGGATATAAGGATACATCTATACTAGTTGATGCAGGTCTTAGTGGTAAGAGAATAACAACAGGACTTAGTGATATAGAAGTAGATATAGATAAGGTAAAAGGAATATTTATAACACATGAACATTCAGACCATATAAAAGGTGCAGGAATAATATCTAGGAAATTTGATATACCTATATTTGCAAATATAAAAACATGGTGTGCGATGAAAGATAAATTAGGTGATATTAAAGATAATAATATGAAGGTGTTTGAAAATGATAAGACATATTCATTAGGTGATATAGTAATAAGACCTTTTTCAATATCTCATGACGCTTCAGATGCAGTAGGATATAATCTTTATACAGGTAATGAAAAAATGTCTATAGCAACAGATATAGGGACTATAACAGATAATATAAAAAGGCATTTATATAAATCTAAGTTAGTTGTATTAGAATCTAACTATGATCCTAACATGCTTATGATGGGATCTTATCCATATTCTCTAAAGAAAAGGGTAATGTCAGAAGAAGGGCATTTATCTAATGAAGATGCAGCTAATTTTTGTATTGAGCTTATAAAAGAAGGAACGGAAAGAATTTTGTTAGCGCATTTAAGTAAAGAAAATAATTTTCCAGAGTTAGCATATGAAACATCTAAGGGGATACTAACTCAAAATAATATAATAGTAGGACAAGATGTTAAGTTAGATGTTTTATCAAGAGATGAAGTATCGGATGTTTATAATGTAAGATAACATTACAATGCAACGGATTAAGGAGACAAAATATGAACATAACAGTTATTAGTGTAGGTAAGTTAAAAGAAAAATATTTAAAGTTAGGAATAGAAGAATTTTCAAAGAGATTATCTAAGTATTGTAAATTAGACTTGATAGAGTTAGACGATGAAAAGTGTCCCGAGAATTTAAGTCCAAAGGATATGTTAATAGTAAAGGATAAGGAAGGTAAGAAGATTCTTAGTAAGATAAAGCGTAACAGTTATGTTATAGCTCTTGCAATAGATGGTAAAAATTTATCTTCTGAGGAATTAGCGGAAACTATCAGTAAACTTGCTGTTAGAGGTAATAGTCATATAACTTTTATTATAGGTGGATCGCTAGGGCTTTCTGATGAGGTGTTAAGTAGAGCGGATTACAAGTTATCTTTTTCTAAGATGACTTTCCCTCATCAATTAATGAAATTGATATTGTTAGAGCAAGTTTATAGAGCATTTAGAATAAATAATAATGAACCGTACCATAAGTAACGGAGCACGGTTTATCAAATATTTAAAAAGGTATAGAATTAGATTTAATTCTATACCTTTTTACTATTATTTATAAATAATTTTATGAATTAAGTAGCAAAGACTTAAGCTCATCAAAATTAGAAATCTCATAGGTAGGTTTTATTGAAGTTTCATTTATAATCTTGTTAGGGTTATACCAACAGGTATCTATACCAAAGTTTATCCCACCTTGTATATCAGAACTTAAACTATCCCCTACTATTAAAACTTTGTTTTTATCAAAAAAATTTATATTTTTTAAAGTATGTTCAAAAATCTCAGGATTTGGTTTTGATATTAATATTTCTTCAGATATTACTATAGTCTCAAAAAATTTTGCTATAATAGATTTTCTGATTCTTTTATCTTGAACTAAGGTAAGACCATTAGTTACTATAGCAAGTCTGTAAGACTTGTTTAGAGTTTCTATAAGCTCGATACTATTATCATATAAAAATGATGCATCGGCTAAATACTCCATATATAATTTTGCAAAGTTAGTTTCATCAAAACTTACTTCTAATCTATCTGATAATCTTTTAAATCTTTCTATCTTTAATTTTTCTTGTGTAATAAGTCCTTGTTCAAATTCTTTCCATAGAATCGTATTTATTTCTTGATAAATTTTTAAATGATAACGTTCATCATATTTTATGTTAAACTTAAGCATTGTGTTTTTAAATGCTTCTCTTTCAGATTTTTTAAAATCATATAATGTTTCATCTGCATCAAATAATATAACTTCATATTTCATAATATGTCCTCCAAATTTTATATAAATAATTTAATTATTAAGTAATTTAAGTTGTTTTTGTTTATAGTTTTCATCAGATTTTGAATTAAGTATAATACCTATTAAAAATAGTACACATCCTACTACCTTCCCTATAGAAAAAATATTGAAGTATAAATAGTCTATAATTGCACTTGTAAGCATTTGACCTATAAAGCGAAGTATAACTGTATATACTGTTGGTATTTTATGAACTATTACATTGAATATATAAGTAGTTAAAACACCTATAACTCCACCTAGAAAATAAACTAAAGAAGTGTTAGTTATAGTGGGAGTATTTGATGCAAATTTTAACATAATAAAGCAAAAAATAATAGAAGCTAATGTAGCAGTTAAATAGTTTAAAACCACACTATTTATAATACCTATTCGCTTAGATAATTCTCCATTTAATATCATACTTATAACAATTAATACTCCTGT
Source organism: Romboutsia sp. (assembly GCF_035470145.1). Classification (GTDB taxonomy): domain Bacteria; phylum Bacillota; class Clostridia; order Peptostreptococcales; family Peptostreptococcaceae; genus Romboutsia_D. Next base: position 61,676 of record NZ_DATIRC010000168.1, on the reverse strand, counting down.
CAAAAATGAAAAAAATATATACATTATATGCATCTCCTTATAATAAAATCATAAAAATTAAACCTGTTATGATTAGTGAAAAGCTTAATATTTTTTCTTTTCTTATTTTGTTAACCTGAACACCAAATAATCCAAAATGGTCTATTAACGTAGATATTACAAGTTGTCCAAATAGACCAATACCTGCGGTAAGTGTTATCCCTATTTTGGATGAAGACAGGTTATTTAAGAATATAACTAAAACACTTAGTATACCTGGTATAAAAAAAATAACAGGTATTTTACTGAGTTTAGGAAGTTTATTTTTTCTTACTACTGATACTAGTAAAGTTAATAGAAATCCTAAGATATGATAAATTAATGTACTAAGATATAAACCTATCTTTTCTGATATAACACCATTAAAAAATATCATTATAGCGATAAGAACACCATTTAAAACAGCTAAGTTCTTGTATGTATTCAAATTTATACACCCCTCTTTACAAACTTCTATAAATAAAATAATATATTTATAAAAGTCAGAACATGACATTGGTCATGTTAGGAGGAGTTATGAAAAGAGTTTTTGACAGTAAGCTTTTGATCCACTATATTAAAAAGCACAATATAGAAAGTATATTTGATGATGAAATATTAAAATATGCACAACTGCATTTCTATGAAGGCGAAGAGTATATATTAGAGTCAGGGGAAATTCTCGAGTATTATTATTTACTTGTTGATGGAAAAATTAAAATTTATTATCCTTTTGAGAATGGAAAGTCAATGACTTTAAAGTTTTATAAAGATTTTAATACAATAGGAGATTTAGAACTTTTAAAAGGTATACCTATACTTTGTAATATTGATGCAGTAGAAGATACTTTTTTGATAGCAATACCTTCTACTATACTTAGAGAAAAGCATTTTGATAATGTAAAACTTTTACACCATTTGGTAGATTCTTTGAGTGAAAAACTTTATGGAACTATTAATAATAGCTCATATAATTTTGTATATCCACTTATCAATAGAGTAGCTAGTTATTTAGTTGAACATCTTACAGACAAAAATTATATAATTTTGAATTCATCATATTTAGACATTGCCCAATTTTTAGGTACAACATATAGACATTTGAATAGAACTCTTAAAGAAATGGAATCAAAATCAATTATAAAATGTGGTGATAAAAAAATATATATATTAGATATAAACAAACTTAGAGAATTATCTAAGAATATTTATGTAAAACCACTTTAGAATATAATTTAAAAAAATTTTATATAAAACGACCTCCGTTAGAGGTGTAACGGAGAACCGTATCATAAATAACTGAGCTAGGACTTGTATAATTTAGTGAGCTATAGATTTTAATTTATGAGATAAAAATAAGTACCTATTCGAAAGGTACTTATTTTTCTTTACAAAAGAACCCCTTAAAATTGACAAATCTGTCAATTCTAAGGGGGTTATTTATTTAAAGTGATTTAATTAACTCTTCTAACTTTTTAGATAAAGTTTTTGCACGTTCAAAATCAGTACCCTTTAAAGCAGAAGCTATTTCCATTTCAACTAATTTTTTCTTTTCTTCAATTTGCAGATAGTCTTTGTCAAAATGATTAGCATAAATCATCTTTCTAAATTTACGCATGCTCATTTTTCTAATTGTCTTATCTTCAATAAGTAAAACATAATCCGCACAGTTAACTATAAAATGATAATCATGAGAAATCATTAAAATAGCACTTTTGTAATCTGCTATGGCTTTTTCTAGAGCCATTTGAGAATAAATATCTAAGTGGCTTGTAGGCTCATCCATTAGTAACATATTTGCTTTACTAGCAGAAACCTTCGCCAATTGAAGTATATTTTTTTCTCCACCAGATAAAGATTCAATTTTTTGTGTAAGTATATCTGAATCAAAACCATATCTTCCAACATATCTTCTAATTTCACCATAAGTCTCAAATCCAACATCATAGAACTCTTGAAGTATTGTATTAGACTCATTTACTACTTCACTTTGCATTTGAGATAAGTAAGCTAGCTTAATGTTTTCACTTATTTCAATAGAGTTATTATTATTTTTAAATATTTCTTTTAATAAAGTAGTTTTTCCTACACCGTTTGTACCAACAATAGCTACTTTATCAGTAGATTTTATCTCGAAGTTAACATTTTCTAAAAGAACTTCATCAAATGATATACCAAAATCACAAGCCTTTAAAGCAATAGTTTCTTCAATTTCATTATTTGTATCTAAATTGATATACGGTTGTTTAATATCTACAAATGGTGCTTTAATTCTTTTGGCTTCTAATCTTTCTTGGATTTTAACTCTAGCTTTTAGAGCTCTACCTCTAGAAGCTTCAGCATTATAGGTTGCTTTCTCTCTTAATATTTCGATTAAAGCTTCATTTCTCGCAATTTCTTCTTCATCAGCAATAGCCATTTCTTGTAACTCGATTTTAGTTTGAAGAAGAGAGAAGTTGTAATCGGTATATCTGCCATCAAATTCTTGTAGCTCTGTATTCTCAAGATGGATAATTTTATTAAAACAATGATTTAATAAATATCTGTTGTGTGTAATAACTAAAATTGTTTTCTTATGAGAATTAATTAAATTTTTAAGAGCGTTAAGGTTTTCAAAATCTAAGAACACATCTGGCTCATCCATAATCATTAAATCTGGGTTATTAAGCATTTCCTTAATAACTTGAATAAGTTTAAATTCTCCACCACTAAGTTCAGAGATCATTCTATCTTTATGCTTAGTTAAATTTGCAAGATTTAGTTTCTTATTAATGTTGCTTTCATAATCATCACCATCAATTGCATCAAATGCATCTAAAGCTTCTTGGTACTTTTCTAGTAAAACATCAATATCAGAAGATGTTTCCATTTCACTGCAAATAGATGCTATTTCATCTTGTAGCTTGATAAATTGATCAGCTATATATTCGAAAACTGTAGTTTCTTTTATTTTGTCTAGTTGTGAGAACTGACTTACATACCCAATTCTTAAATTTGGATTCATTTCTAACTTACCATCAAATATATATCTTTCTGGATACATTATTATATCTATAAGTGTACTTTTTCCGCTACCACTTGCTCCTATAAAAGCACAATGTTGACCATCTTCTAATGTAAATGAAACCTTATTATATAGATCTCTTTGCGGAAATGAGTAGGACAAGTTGTCAATTTTTATCATATAATTACCTCTCTTTATCATTTAAAAAAATTCGCTTTGCTTGAGCGACGTGTCGGCGAATCGCTTCACGTCGCCAACGACCTAAAGGTCTGTTGCTGCATAAGATGTAAAAAGAGCCTATAAAAATAAGCTCTTTAATATATAATCAATCTCAATTTTGTAATTGATAGTATATATAGTAACGACATTTTTTTGATTTCTTTTGATAGCATAACACTTTTTAAGGCTAATTTCAATTATTTAAAATTGGATTTTTTCGTAGCAAATCCAAGACATTGACATGTCTAGATAAGTAATTATGAAATAAAGAAATTACGCTCCGTAGAGCAAGGTACGGAGAACCGTACCATAAGTGATGGCAGTTGTAATAGAGAGCCAAGTGCCAAAGTTATAAATCAAAAACACCTTTACATACACGAATGAATTTTTATGTATACATTGGTATTACTTGTTTTAAATAAACTTTGGTCACTTTTTCGAAAATATGCTAGGTAGGCCTAGAGAATTAAATAACTATAGCAAGAAAAATAAGTTATTCTAAGCATTTCGGGAGTTAGGTAATGTTATTAGAACAATGTATTTACTTGATTTTATATCAGACCTTGAACTAAGAGAAAAGATAACCGAAAGTACTAATAAAACAGAATCTTATAATGCTTTTTCTAAGTGGTTTTTCTTTGGTGGAGAAGGGGTTATACGTGAAAATAATCTAGATGACCAAACTAAAGTTATTAAATATAATGAATTGCTTGTTAATGCTGTGATACTTCAAAATACAATTGATATGGGAAATGCTATCAAATATCTGAAAGATGAGGGTATTGAGATTTCGAAACAGGATATTAAGAATTTAAGTCTTTATTTGACCAGTCATATTAATGTGTGTACAGAAGATGTGGCTGGTTTTTACACGTATCTCGGTCTCCTCCGTACTTCAGAATAATAATAATAATAATACCTATTGACATTGGAGCTAGTCCAAGGTTTATTATTTACTTAGATGAATTTTAATGATTCTATCAATAAATATTACAAAAGGGGAATACTATCATGAATGGATGTAACGCAGTATTAACAAGAAATACGGAAAACGCAGTATTAGCAAGAAATACGGAAAATGCACCAAAAAGTTCTCTATATTCACAAACTGTAGCTTTCTCTCATTACAATAATCTTTCAGCTCAATTACCTATCGATCCAAAATCTGGTGAATTAGTAGCTGGTGGTATAAAAGAGCAGGCTGAACAGTGCTTTAAAAATATCAAGGCAATTGTAGATAGCATCGACCATGCTATGAGCGATGTTGTTAGAATCACTGTATTCGTTAAGAATATAAAAGATATTGACGCTGTAGACGAAGTTTATAAAACATTCTTCACAAGCTATGTTCCTACACGTACGATAGTTGCAGTTGCAGCTTTACCTATGGATGCTTTAGTACAAGTTGAAGCACTTGTTTCAAACGGTGAAGGTACAATTCCAAACGCACCACAAGCAGGCGACCTAATAAAGCTTACAAATAACACAGCAAATGCGCCAACAAGTACTCTATCTACGCAAACTGTAGCTTTCTCTCATTACAATAATATTTCAGCACAATTACCTATTGATCCGAAATCTGGTAAATTGGTAACTGGTGGTGTAAAAGAGCAAGCTGGACAATGCTTAAAAAATATAAAGGCAATTTTAGAAAGTATCGATGTTCCTTTTGACGACATTGTCAAAATTAATATCTTCCTTAAAAATATATCGGATATTGAAGCTGTAAATGAAGTTTATACAACATTTTTCCCAGACTCGGCTATCGCTAGGGCAGTAGCTTATGTTCCTGCACGTACAATAGTTGCAGCTTCAGATTTACCTATGCATGCTTTAGTTCAAATTGAAGCAGTTGTATCACACGGAGATGGTACACCTCCACAAGCTGTTGAAGACAGACATGGAATCATCATAAATGCAAACAATACAGAAAATGCACCAATATGTCCTCTATCTACACAAACTGTAGCTTTTTCTCATTACAATCATATTTCAGCTCAATTACCTTTAGATGCAAAAACTAATGAAATTGTAGCCGGTGATGTGAAAAAACAAGCTGGACAATGCTTAAAAAATCTAAAGGCAATTGTAGAAAGCATCGATCACGTTATGGACGATGTGGTTAAGGTAAACATTTTCCTTAAAAATATCGCAGATATTGATGCTGTAGACGAAGTTTACTCAACATTCTTCCCAGGCGGTGTTCCTGCACGAAGAACAGTTGGAGTATCAGCTTTACCTAAAGATGCTTTAATACAAATCGATGCAGTTGTATCAAACGCTGAAGGAACACCTCCAAAAGCATAACAGGCATTTGTTTGTAAATACAGGAACTATCAAAGTTACTTGTTGATGCCGACATACATATAAAAATAGGCCACATACTGGAATCAATATCCAGCATGTGGCTTTAGTTATTGAACAATATAAGAAGATAGCGAACCAATTTAACTACATGTTATGCTTATTAGTGGCTGTTAAAGAAGTAATTTATTAGGATTTCTCTACTACATAAATGATATTCATTCTGCAGTCAAGAGTTCCTTGTAGTTTTGTAAATTCAATCTCTTGCTTTACAATAAGTTCCCAAAACTCTTTATCTTGTCTTGCATTTTCTAATGCATCATTTCTTGATTGAGAGAACAAATCTGCTGAACTTTTTTCTACAACTTTTACTGAAAAATTTGAAAAGAGGGTATCCATTTCAGAACTCCTCATCATATGCACATAGTGCTTACTTGGGACAGGATAATGTTCTTCATCTTGAACCTCTGTATCAAATAACCATTTAGTTGCTTCAATTCCAAATAAGTTTTTTTCCTCCTGGATACCATCTAAATAAAATAATGATGCACCTATGAAACTCATGGCTACGATAATCAGTTTGCCTCCCGGTCTTAACACTCTAGGCCAACCTACGTTTTTTCTGCAAAATCGCACCAAAGTTTGCTCAATATAAGTTATGCCAATGAATGTATTAATTTAATAGGATAGATTCTTTTTTTATATTTAGGTCTATCAGTTGATTTACCTGATACTGCTTTATCTATGAACATTTTATCTATCACGATATCGTGAAGCTTAGAATACATTTTGATTTTATCTTCTTGGTTCTTTAATGATGTATTATCTACTTGCATTATTGTAGATATCCTACAATAGCCTACTGCTCTTTTCTTAATGTTTTCCTCCAAATGTATTTTATATAATAGTGTATCTCTTCCTAGGGACAACGAGATACGTGTAAAAATCGGCCACTTAATTTTGAAGTTCTTGCAATTACTGTCTTTGGTGATATTTTAGTATCTGCGTTTTTTTCGACTTTTTTGATCAAGCAAACTTTGGTGACTTTTTTCGCAAATGTGCTAGTAAGCCCTACAGAGCTTGGCGTTACTCAAAGGTCAACACGAAATTTTCAATTAATTTAATAATTCTAAGTATTGTATCTAGGTAGGATGGAGGGAATATATTTATAAGTTATTGATACAAAAAGTCTAGTAGAGTATAATTATTTTAGCTGATTTGAAGATTTTAATGGAAGGAATGTGTGAATATACTTATGAAGGATAAATTCATAATAGGAGATATGGCAAAGCTTTTTCATGTAAGTACAGATACACTAAGACACTATGATAGAATTGACCTATTAAAACCTGAGCATAATATGCAAAGTAAATACAGGTATTACAGTATCAGAAGCTTCTTCAAGTTAAGTAGAATCCTTTTTCTTAAGAATCTTGATATTTCCCTAGAGGAAATCAAGACGTATATGAATAATAAAAATAGAAGTAATTTATTGAGCTTGCTTAGGAAGAAGGAAGAGGAAATTGATGCTAAAATCATTACACTGATGAACCTAAAGAAGAAAATTAATGCTAAGCTTGGGCTGCTGGAAAGCATAAACGGTGAGCTAGACCAGGTAAAAGTAAAAAGAATTTCAGAGCGAATCGGTGTTTTTCTGGACATGAATTATATTGAGAACGACTTTGAAATTATAGAGAACTTTAAGAAAAATAAAAAATACTTAAAAAATAGCTCTTGGCTTATTGAGGGCCAAGTGTATACTTCATTGTCAAAAGAAAATATGGAGAGTGGAATTCTAAATAAGTTTAGATATTTTATTGAAGTTATAACATTAGACTCTCAACCATGCAAACAGGTGAAGATAATCCCTGAAAATGATTATGCATGCATTGCTTTTCTAGGGCCTTATAGAGATATGGGAAAACATTACAAACTACTTATACAATGGATTGAAGACAACGGATATCAAATAGTAGGAGATTCCATCGAAAAGAACATTGTAGATTATGACTTCTCAGATTTAGAACATGAGTACATTTCTGAGATACAAATACCCATTAAGAAATTATAGTGATAGAAATGGTGTTGGGTATCAAAGTTATCCAGTTGTTGAGATTGATATCAAAATTGAAAGCTACACATACATTTAATACAGTGAATAGTATTACAAGTAGTGGATTTTTTACAATAAATAATAAAAATATATAGACTAACCTTTGAAATGTTTATGAGTAACAATAAAGGGTTAGTTTTTTGGTTATAATAGAAGATATAAAATACATATGCTAATTTGAGCAAAGTTTGTCAATATAGGAAGAATATGATATTATATAATCCTATAAAAACTTCCTATTTTTACGAATTTTGAGTTTACAATTATTGTTATTGCAAAGTTGTAAAAAGGGAATTTAAAATAATTTTTATATATTAATTAATAATAATGAACGGAGGAAATAAAATTATGGAAAATTTACCAAATTGTCCTAAATGTAATTCAGAATATACTTACGAAGATGGAAGTCTTCTTGTTTGCCCAGAATGTTCTTATGAATGGTCTTTAGAATCAGGAAACGATGAAGATTCAAATGTTATAAAAGATGCAAATGGAAATGTATTAAACGATGGAGATGCTGTAACAGTAATAAAAGACCTTAAAGTAAAAGGAAGTTCATCATCTATAAAGATAGGAACAAAAGTAAAAAGTATACGTTTAGTTCCTGATGCAGCTGATGGACATGACATTGAGTGTAAAATAGATGGTTTCGGAGCGATGAAGTTAAAATCTAGTGTTGTTAAAAAAGCATAAATGTGGTTTTAAAATAGATAAACATATTTATATATTAAATTAAGATTTTAAGTCAATTAAAAAATATGATACCTATAGACTTAGGTATCATATTTTTATTTTTGGACAATTAATTATTAATGCCTATACCTTTTGATTTAAGTTTTTCTAACATATCTTTAGTCATCTTAGCCAAATCATACTCAAATTTAAATCCCCATTCATTTACAGCACATGATGCATCTAATGAATTAGGCCAAGATTCAGCTATAGCTTGACGTACAGGGTCCACATTGTATCCAAATTCAAAATCAGGTATATGTTTTTTGATTTCAGCAGAGATTTCTTCAGGATCAAAATTCATAGCAGTTATATTGAATGCATTTCTATGAATTAATTTAGAACCATCAGCTTCAATTAGATCAACTATAGCGGCAAGAGCATCTGGCATATACATCATATCCATTTTTGTTCCTTTAGCTATAAATGAATCATATTTTTTATTCTTTAATGCTTCATAATATATATCAACCGCATAATCTGTAGTACCGCCTCCAGGAGGTGTTACATATGATATTAAGCCAGGAAATCTCACACCCCTAGTATCTACTCCGTATTTATTAAAATAATAGTCACATAATAACTCTCCTGCTACTTTAGTTACTCCGTACATAGTACTAGGTCTTTGAATAGTATCTTGTGGAGTTAAGTCTTTAGGAGAACTAGCACCAAAAGCAGCTATAGAGCTAGGAGTGAATAATTTACAGTTAAGCTCTTTACAAACCTCTAAAACATTAGTTAATCCACCCATATTAAGTTTCCAAGCAAATTGTGGGTTTTGTTCACCTACTGCAGAAAGTAGTGAAGCTAAGTGAATTATAGTATCTACATTATATTTTTTTGCAATTAACGCCATAGAGTCAATGTCCATAACATCTAGTGTTTCAAAAATACCATCTTTTGCAACTTCACTATTTTCAATATAACGTATATCCGTAGCTATAACATTATTAATTCCATATTCATTTCTAAGTTTTGAAGTTAACTCAGACCCTATTTGTCCTAGTGCTCCTGTAATAAGTACTTTTTTCATCAAATTTTACCCCCTGTAAATTAATTTGAAAATAAAGCTTTATATTATTCCTAACTCTTTACCTACTTTTTCATATATAGCTAAAGCATTATCTAACATATCCTTTGTATGAGCAGCAGTTGGCATATTTCTAACTCTTCCTGTTCCCTTTGGTACTGTAGGAAAGACGATAGACTTAGCATAAACCCCTTCTTCTAAAAGCCTCTTACTAAATAATTGAGTTTTAGTTTCATCTCCTATTATGCAAGGTGTTATAGGTGTTTCGCTATTACCTATGTTAAAGCCTAAAGATTTTAAACCATTTTTCAAATAATTTCCATTTTCCCATACCTTATTAACTAAAAAATCACTTTCTATAAGAAGGTTTATAGATTCTGTACAAGCAGCTGCAGCTCCAGGAGTTAAAGATGTTGAGAATAAGAACGGTCTACCTCTTACTTTTAACCAATCAATAAGGTCTTTTGAGCCAGCAACATATCCGCCAACAACACCTATAGCTTTAGATAAAGTACCTATTTGAAAATCTATTTTATGAGATAGTCCAAAATGTTTGCATGTTCCAGCACCTTTTCCAGTAACACCAGAACCATGAGCATCATCAACATATGTAATTAAATCAAATTCTTCTGCTATTTTAACTATCTCAGGTAATTTTGCAATATCTCCATCCATTGAGAATACGCCATCAGTTATAACCATTATTTTATTATATTGACCACTTTCTTGAGCAACCTTAGCCTTTTCTCTTAAATCATTCATATCTGAATGCTTGTATCTTATAACTTTAGCTCCAGATAACCTGCATCCATCTATTATTGAGGCATGGTTTAATTCATCTGATAATATAGCATCATTTTTATCCATAATCGCAGATATAGCACCCATATTACAGTTAAAACCTGACTGAAAAGCAATAGCAGACTCAGTTCCTTTGAACTTAGCTATAGTATTTTCAAGTATATCATGAACTTCAAGCGTTCCATTGATAGTTCTTACAGCACCAGCACCAACACCATATTTATTTACTGCATTAATTTCAGCCTTTTTTAATCTATCATTTGTAGCAAGTCCAAGATAATTATTAGAAGATAAATTTATTAAATTCTTGTTATTTATTGTTATTATTGGACCATTAGAGCTTTGAAGTGAATCTATTTTATTATAAAGACCTTTTGATTTAAGCTCTGTTAGATTTTGTGATAAAAATTTAGATAAAGATTTATTTTTAGTAGCAATATCAATACTCATTTAAACCCTCCTTTAATTAAAAAACTTTTATATATAAAGTTTTTTTATAGAATACTGTAAATAATAACTATTTTTATAGATTAAACATATTTAAAATAGTATCATTATTATATATATGTATGTTTTAAGCTAATAAATAATTCGGAATTTAATAATTAGGGTAATGAAAAGGAAAGATTACGATGACAAAAGATACTACTAAATTCATTAGAAAGTTTAGTAGTATCTTTTGTTTTATAACTAGTATTAATGGTATAATTAAAATATATATTTTAATTACATAAAGGGAATAAAATTAAAAGTTAAAAAAAATAGTCATTTGAAATTTAAACTATAAAATTAAACTTAATATATAAATAAGAGAAAATTTATGAAAATTAAATATATATGTAAAATTTAAGAAAAACTTGAGAAAATAAAAATCAACAAAAGAGATTAAAAAATAATAAAAATCTAGAAAAAAACTTAATAAAACAAAGTCGAAATATAATTTTTCATGATTTATATATTGTTTTTTAAAAATTTAAAAAAATTAAAAAATATCTATTGACCATTACGTAACGTAACCTTATAAAATGATATTAGGCAATAGCTTTGGGGGAGATATAATGAAAGAAGAACGTTTATATACTACAGGTGAATTTGCTAAAATGGCTGGGGTAACAATAAGAACCATTAGATACTATGATACTAAAGGTATACTTAAACCCTCTCATCATAATAGCTCAGGACATCGGTTATACTCAAATGAAGATTTTATAAAGCTAAAGAAAATATTAGCTTTAAAATACTTAGGTCTATCATTAGACGAAGTTATGAACACTGAATTATATAGTTTTGAAAAAGATGATATGGTTAATTCTTTAAGATTACAAAAAAATATCATTAAAAATAAAATAAATCATATGAAAACAGTGTTAAATGCCATAGAAACAGCAGAAGTTAGCATTCAAAATGATGAAAACTTAGACTGGAATAAGACTATAGACATAATAAAAATACTAGAAAATGAAAAAGTATTATTACAACAATATGTAGACTCATCAAATTTAAATGCGATTGTTAAACTGCAAGATAGATTTAGTTCTAATAAACATGGTTGGTACAACTGGACATTCAGCAATCTAAAGTTAAAGAAAAATTATAAAGTTTTAGAAATAGGATGTGGGAATGGAGCTTTATGGGCTAAAAATATAGAGTATTTAAATGACAGCATAGAAGTAACCTTAACAGATATCTGCCAAGATATGATTAATGATGCACAAGTTAATCTTGATGGATATGATAAAAGGTTCAATTTTCAGATAGCAGACCCAAATAACATTCCTTTTGAAGGTGAAAGCTTTGATATTTTCATAGCGAATCACGTATTATTTTATATGAAAGATTTAAATAAAGTTCTTTCTGAAATTAAGAGAGTATTAAAAATAGGAGGACATTTCTATTGTTCAACTATTGATAATCATCATATGAAAGAATTAGAAGAACTTATGCTAGGATTTAATAATAATATAAAAATTTCTGAAGAAAGACTCTCAAGTAAATTTGGATTAGATAATGGCGAAAGCATTTTAAAAAAATATTTCTCTGATATACAGAAACATTTATATGAAGATAAGTTAATAGTTAATGATACAAAAGGTATACTAGAATATATATACTCTATACCAGGAAATATTTTAGAAGTAATAGATACTAAGAAAAAAGAATTTGAAATTTATGTTGATAAAAATATACAACAAAATGGAGAAATTCATATAACAAATAGTCAGGGTCTATTTGAAAGTATAAAAATTTAAATTAAAAAAGAATTGATTTTTAGTTTTAGTTTAAATTTAATCCAACAATGTTTAGAATGGTATTTTTAATTAAGCTTTTAATAAATTTATATTTTGTGTTTGAAATATATTTAAAAGTTGTATTTTATGCTTTTAAGATAACGGTTTCAATGTTAAAAAATAATCAAAAATAGGTTATTTTTAATGATAAATATTTAAAATGTTTATTTATTTATTAAAAAATAAAATTAAACATTTTTTTATTTAAAAACATAGAAAACGTTTTTTTCAGACAATAAAATAAAAAATTTTTAAAAAATATATTGATTTTTGTAAAAAAATGGATTACAATGAAATTGTCAATAAGTTAACATAAAAAGAAATAAGTTAACGAGTTTATTAGACAAAATTTTACAACAGATGGAGAGGGAATAGTTATGGGAATTAAAGTAACAAGTGAAATCAAACCGTTAAAAAAAGTTCTACTTCATAGACCAGGTGCAGAAATAGAAAATTTAACACCTGACTATTTAGAAAGATTATTATTCGATGATATTCCATTCTTAGAAGTAGCTCAACAAGAGCATGATGCATTCGCAGAGACTTTAAGACAAAATGGGGTAGAAGTTGTTTACTTACATGAATTAGCAGCTGAAGTTATAGCTGATGAAGAAATAAGAGAGCAATTTTTAAGTCAATTCATAGAAGAAGCTGGAATAACAAGTCCAGAATTACATAAAAATGTTTATGAATTCTTAAATAATATAGAAAACAATGAAGAGTTAATCAGAAAGACTATGGCTGGTATAAATAAAAATGAATTACCACAATTAAATAAAAAGAGCTTATCTGATTTAGCAGAAGATGATTATCCATTTGTAGCTGATCCAATGCCAAACTTATACTTTACAAGAGATCCATTTGCAAGTATAGGAACTGGAGTAAGTTTAAACAAAATGTACTCTGTAACAAGAAACAGAGAAACAATATATGCTGACTATATATTCAAATATCACAAAGACTTTAAAGGTGAAGTAGAAAGATTCTACGATAGAGATTTTGAATCTCATATAGAAGGTGGAGATATATTAATCTTAAATGAAAAAACATTAGCAATAGGTATATCTCAAAGAACTCAAGCTGATGCAATAGAGCATATAGCTAAACAAATATTCTTTAAGAGTACTAATAAAGATATAGAAACAATATTAGCATTTAATATTCCAAACAATAGAGCTATGATGCATTTAGATACAGTATTTACTCAAATAGATGTTGATAAGTTCACTATACATCCAGGAATACAAGGACCTTTACAAGTATTCGAAGTAACTAAAGGAGAAGTAGAAGGTGAATTAAAGATAGAAGAAGTTAATGCTCAATTAGAAGAAGTATTGGCTAAACACCTTGGAGTAGAAAAAGTTACATTAATCCAATGTGGTGGTGGAGATAAAGTTATAGCTGATAGAGAACAATGGAATGATGGTTCAAATACATTATGTATAAAACCAGGTGAAGTAGTTGTTTACTCTAGAAACTATGTAACTAATAGAATATTAGAACAAAATGGTATAAAAATACACGTAATACCATCAAGTGAGTTATCAAGAGGACGTGGGGGCCCAAGATGTATGTCAATGCCTTTAGTTAGAGAAGTATAATAATTGATAATTACTCAATAAAATTAAAAAATAGCTTAAAAACATATATATAAATAAAAAAAACTTCTTTAAAGGTTCAAAACTTGAGTCTTTAAAGAAGCAAATAAAATAAATTTTTAAAATATAAATTTTATTATAACTTATTAGGAGGATTTTTACAATGGCAGTTAATTTAAGAGGACGTTCATTTTTAAAATTATTAGATTTTTCAAGTGCGGAAATAAGATATTTATTAGATTTATCTAAAAACTTAAAGGATTTAAAAAGAGCTGGTGTGGTAAATAGAACTTTAGAAGGTAAAAACGTTGTTATATTATTCGAAAAAGATTCAACTAGAACTAGATGTGCATTCGAAGTTGGAGCAATGGATTTAGGAATGGGTGTTACTTACTTAGGGCCAACTGGTTCTCAAATGGGTAAAAAAGAATCTATAGCAGATACTGCTAGAGTTTTAGGAAGAATGTACGATGGTATAGAGTACAGAGGATTCTCTCAAGAAATAGTTGAAGAATTAGCTGCTCATGCTGGAGTACCAGTATGGAACGGATTAACTGATGAATTCCATCCAACTCAAATGATAGCTGACTTATTAACTATAGAAGAAAAATTAGGAAGATTAAAAGGCGTAAATTTTGTTTACATGGGAGATGCTAGAAACAACATGGGTAACTCTTTAATGGTTGCTTGTGCTAAGATGGGATTAAACTTTACAGCTTGTGCTCCTAAAGAATTATTCCCAGATGCAGAATTAGTAGCTACTTGTGAAGCAATAGCTAAAGAAAACGGATGCACTATAACACTAACTGAAGATGTTATGGCTGGAACTAAGAACGCTGACGTTATATACACTGACGTTTGGGTATCTATGGGAGAACCTGCAGAAGTTTGGGAAGCTAGAATAGCTCAATTAAAGCCATTCCAAGTTAACAAAGCTGTTATGGATAACGCTCATCCAGAAGCTATATTCATGCACTGTTTACCAGCGTTCCATGATACAAAAACTAAAACAGGAGCTGAAATGGCTGAAAAATTCGGTATAACTGAAATGGAAGTTACTGATGAAGTATTTGAATCTAAGCAATCTGTTGTATTTGATGAAGCAGAAAACAGAATGCATACTATAAAAGCTATAATGGCTTCTACTATAGGACAATAATCTATAGTAAACAAGTTAAGTTAAGGAAACTACCACTTTCAAGTGTGTAGACAGCTCATAATAATATGATTTAAGTTAAACATTGAGATGGTGGTTTAAATAGTAAAAGTTGTATAAAGGAAATTAAGTAACCCCCATTTTGTTATAGAAAAATATAGATGGGGGTTATATTTATCTAAAATATATTTAATAGAGGTGTAATATTATGAAGAGATTAGTTATAGCACTAGGGGGAAATGCATTAGGAAATAATCCAGAAGAACAATTAGAATTAGTTAAACATACAGCAAAAACAATAGTTGATCTTTCTGAAGAAGGTTACAACGTAATAGTTGGACACGGAAATGGACCACAAGTAGGAATGATAAATTTAGCTATGGATTTTGCAGCTAATAATGGTGCAAATACTCCAAGTATGCCATTTGCAGAATGTGGATCAATGAGTCAAGGATATATAGGATACCATTTACAACAATCTATAAAAAATGAATTAAATGCTAGAAAAATAAATAAGAATGTTGCATCTATAGTAACTCAAGTTGTAGTTGATGAAAATGATGAAGCATTCAAAAATTTAACTAAGCCAGTTGGTATGTTCTACTCTAAAGAAGAAGCTGACAAAATAGCTGCTGAAAAAGGATTTACATTTGTAGAAGATGCAGGAAGAGGATATAGAAGAGTTGTTGCTTCTCCACAACCACAAAAGATAGTAGAATTAGAAACAGTTAAGCAATTGGTTGATAACGGAAGTATAGTAATAACTGTTGGTGGTGGTGGTATACCAGTAATAGAAAAAGAAGACGGATCATTACATGGAGTAGCTGCTGTTATAGATAAAGATAAATCAAGTGCTAAATTAGCTAAAGATCTTGATGCTGAAATGTTAGTAATATTAACTGCTGTTGATAGAGTTTGTATAAACTTCAATAAACCAAATCAAGAAGCATTAGCATCTATAAATCTAGAACAAGCTGCTAATTATATAGAAGAAGGTCACTTTGCACCAGGATCTATGTTACCTAAAGTAGAAGCATGTGTAGATTTCGTACAGTCATCTACTGGTGGTAAAGCTTTAATAACTTCTTTAGAAAAAGCTAAAGAAGCTTTACATGGAACAACAGGAACTATAATATGCAAAGCTAAAGAAACGTGTAACGCATAAAGAATATATTATAAAAGGAAATGTTATTCTTATACAGGATAATATTTCCTTTATTTTTAAAAAATGCTATTATATAAAAAATGTGTAGTTTGAAATTATAAATAAAAAATTGAAGTTTTATGTAATGATTTTAGAGGTTTTTATAGAGGTATACTCTTAAAAATAATAGACAAAATTAAAAAACAAAAGGGGGAGAAACAAAATGTCTCAAGACAAAAAGAAAAAATTTAAATTCCCATCTGCGTATACTGTATTATTAGCAATAATGATATCTATCGCATTAATAACTCAAGTTGTACCTGGAGTTAAGAAAGCTCAATTACCTGATTTAATTATGGCACCAGTAACAGGTATGATTGGGGTAAAAGATTTAGCTCTAGATGAAGCTATAAGTACTTCTATGGATGAAGGTGGAGTAGACGCTGCATTAAAAACAATAAATGACGCAGAAGGTTCATACATGAATGTATGGAATGATGGACAACTTAAAGGAGCAATAGATGTTGCTTTATTCGTACTTATAATAGGTGGTTTCTTAGGAGTTGTAACAAAAACAGGAGCTTTAGATGCTGGAGTTGGAGCACTTGTTAAGAAATTAAAAGGAAAAGAATTAATGTTAATACCAGTTCTAATGTTTTTATTCTCATTAGGTGGTACTTCTTACGGAATGGCTGAAGAATCTTTAGCATTCTATGCATTAATAACTGCAACTATGATGGCAGCTGGATTTGACCCAATAGTAGGGGCAGCTACATTATTACTTGGTTGTGGTGTAGGAGTTTTAGGGTCAACAGTAAATCCATTTGCTATAGGTGCTGCAGTTTCAGCAGCAGGAGCAGTAGGTGTAGAAATAAATCAAGGTAGTATAATAATATTAGATACTGTATTATGGCTTGCAACTTTAGCAATATCAATAATGTATGTTATGAGATATGCTAAAAAAGTTTATGCAGATAAAAATGCTACAATATTATCTAAACATGAATTAGATGCAGCTAAGGAAGCATTCAGTAAAGATTCAGGCGAAATATTAGAACTAGATGGAAAGAGAAAGTTAGTTTTAGTTGTATTCGCATTATCTTTTGTAGTAATGATAGCAAGTGTTATACCATGGAATGATTTTGGGGTAACTATATTCGATAATACTACAGCATGGCTTAATGGCTCTCCTTTAGGTACTTGGTGGTTCCCAGAGTTAACAGTATGGTTCTTCTTAATGTCTGTTATAATAGGTTTAGTTTACAGAATGCCAGAAGAAGATATAGTTGGTTCATTTATAGCAGGAAGTGCTGACATGGTTGGAGTTGCTCTTGTTATAGGTATATCAAGAGGGGTATCTTTCATGATGGCAAACTCAGGATTAGACTTATACATATTAGACAGAGCATCAGGAGTATTAAGTGGAGTATCAGGTATGTTATTTGCTAACATGGCATACTTAATATACATAGCATTATCATTCTTAATACCATCAACTTCTGGACTTGCCTCAGTTTCTATGCCAATATTTGCACCATTAGCACAAAAGTTAAATATTGCGCCAGAAGTAGTAGTTGCTGCATTCTCTGCAGGAAGTGGTATAGTAAACTTAGTAACTCCAACATCAGGAGTTGTTATGGGTGGTTTAGCAATAGCAAAAGTAGATTATTCTACATGGGTTAAGTTTGTAACTAAATTATTAGTAATAATATTTATTGTTACAGTAATTGTATTAGCTGTTGGACCTATGATATTAGGAATGTAATATAAGATTAAAAACTATTGGTAATTGAATAAATATACATTTAAAAAACAAAACCATAAGGCTTTTAAATACAAGCTTTGTGGTTTTGTTTATATAATAGTATAATTTATATATGCATAAAAGTTTTCGATAAGGATAGGTGAGTGACATGAGTTTAACTAGCTTTTTAAGTTGTTTCTATTTTGCATTTACAATATTACTTTTACTAAAGAAAAATACTATGGGGAAGACATATATTATATTTGGTGTGTTAACATATGTTTTTGTAATAGGATATTCATCGATTCCAAAGATTCCAGTAGTAATTCAAGGATTTAGTATATTTATTATTTTCTCTTTAATGGTAATGCTATTTGGGTTAATGTTTGGTCTTATAATGAAGATGTTTAAGAAAAGTAATAAAATTTCTACAATAATGGCAATATTATCTTCAAGTTTATTAATAATTATATTATTCAATATTAGAGGATATCTAACATACATGTATATACCAGTATTATTATATATGATACAAAATAAACTTAATGTAAAAATAGATGAATCAACAGTTGTACTAAATAAAAAATACATATAGTTAAGAATAAAGACCTCAAAGTATCTTAGGATTTGATATTTGTAGGTCTATTATTTTGAAAAAATATCACAAATAATAATGTACTTACTAGGAATACTAACTATATTATAAAAAATTAGTATTAAGGGAGTGTATATTATGAAAAAAGTACTTATTGTTGGAGCTGGAATTGGAGGGCTTTGTACAGCAATAAGATTGTTAAAAAAAGGGTATAATGTAACTATATTAGAAAAAGAGAAAGCTATAGGCGGTAAGGTTAATATAAAAATTAGAGAAGGCGCTCGGTTTGATTTAACAGCATCTATATTAATGACTCCTCAAATATATACTGAAATTTTTGATACAGTAGGAAAAGACTATAGAGATTATTTTGAACTAGTAAAAGTAGATCCAGTATATAGAGTAAATTATAGTAATGGAGATAGATATGATTTTCATAGTGATTTAATTAAAATGGTAAGAAGGTTAGAACATATGCAAGAAGGCTTATCTGTTGAGTACTTAAGTTTTTTATCTAAGTCATTAGAAAAATATTTACATAGCAAAAAATATTTTCTAAATGAACCAATGACAAATATAAATAATGTGACAAATATTAGAACTTTAAAAAAGTTGATAGATATAAGGCCATTTACAACGGTTAATAATTACTTACAAAACACGATAAACAATAAACAACTAATAGAGTATATGATATTTCAGTCTATGTATATAGGTATAAACCCATACACTAATTCTAATTTATATACTTTAATACCTGCTATATCACACATTTATGGTCTGTGGTATATAAAAGGAGGATTTTATAAATACATAGAAGCTTTAGAAAAAATAATTTTAGAATTAGGTGGAAAGATAGAAATCGAAAATAATGTGGAAAAAATATTAGTAAATAATAATAATATTGTAGGGGTTAAATCCAATAAAGGAATTTATAAGTCTGATATAGTAGTATGTAATGCTGATTATCCATATGCTATAAATAACTTGATAAAAAAAACAAAAAATGCGAAGCCTAAAAAAATAAAAAAAGAAGATTATTCTTGTTCTGTATTTATTATGTACTTAGGCCTTAATAAAAAATATAATGATTTACAAGTACATAATATTTATATAGGAGAAGATTTTAAAAATAATATAGAAAGTCCATTTAAAGGTAAAATACCAGAAAATCCATCATTATATTTATACTATCCAAGCAAAATAGATGAATCAATATCAGGGGAATTTAAAAGTATTTTAAATGTAGTGGTAAGAGTGCCTAATTTACAATATAAAAATATAAAATGGAATAAACTTAATATACGTAAACTTAGAAATAATATTGTAAAACAATTAAAAAATATAACAGGATTAGAAGATATAGAAAGAAATATATTATATGAATCTTATTTAACTCCGATACAATTAAAGTATAAATTTAATTCATATAATGGAACAGCATTTGGACTAAGTCATAAATTAAATCAGACTATCTATTTTAGACCTCATATACAAGATAAAGACATAGAAGGCTTGTACTTTATAGGTTCATCTACACATCCTGGTAATGGTGTATCTGTAATAATTGAGGGTAGTAAAATTATATCAGATATAATATGTGAAAAGTATTAAGATGATATAATTTAAAAATACAGACTATAATTTAGATATAGATAAGCGTAGATATAAAAAGCATGGATATACTACTAATACATCCATGCTTTTTATATGATAATATATAAAATTAAATACACCCAATATAGTCAATTATCTTATTTTATCTTTATCCCATATAAATAGCTTTTCGGAGTTATTCAAAGCTCCAAATATATTTTTTTTAACTCCAGGCATATCTTTATTTAATTTAGTTATAAGTTCTTTAATATCTTGTCGTTTTGTATGACCATTAGCAGGACATGGGTTTTGTATAACAGGATAGTTAAATTCTTTAGTAATCTTTTTAGTCATATATTCTTCTATATAAACCATTGGTCTTATAATCGTTAAGTCTTGTTTAGTCAAATAAGTTTTAGGAGAAAAACAATTAACTCTACCTTCATAAAGCATTGACATTAAGAATGTTTCAATAGCATCATCTTTATGATGTCCTAAAGCTACCTTATTGCATCCTAGTTTTCTTGCATTATCATTTAGTGCACCACGTCTTAAATTGGCACATAAAGAACAAGGATTTTTTTCTTTTCTTATATCGAATACTATTTCTTTTATATTTGTTTGAATCTCGTAAAAAGGAACATCTAATTCTTCACAAAATTTGTATAAAGGAGAATTATCTACTCCTCCAGGATTTAGTGTTATTGCTATTAATTCAAATTTTTCAGGTGAAAATTTTTGATAGCTTTTGAGAATATGGAGTAAAGTTAAACTATCTTTACCACCAGAAAGACCAACGGCTATCTTATCATTTTCTTGTATCATATCGAAATCTTGTATAGCTTGACGAGCTTTACTAAGAAGTTTTTGCATAGGCATAATTATGTCCTCCATTAAAATAATACTATATTAATAAGTATTTATGTTTTTTAGTTATTTAAAACTATCTTGTAAAAATAACTAAAATATTATAACAAACTAACTAGTACTAAACAATAATAACATTATAAATGTTTTATGTGAAACTATGGCGAAATATGTAATTGAATATATTTATAGAGAAAAGATGCTATATATGTTTATTTTGCTATCTTGAATCATAATATTATCATGTAAATAAAATTAAAACAAAGGAGGAATTAAAATGCAAAAAGTAGAAAGTTTTAAATTGGATCATACAAAGGTTAAATCACCATATGTAAGAAAATGCTGTGTATTAGATGGAGTAAATGGAGATAAGGTAACTAAGTTTGATTTAAGATTTTTACAACCTAATGCTGAAACTTTTGGGACAGCTGCAATGCACGGATTAGAGCATTTATTAGCTACTTATTTAAGAGAAACATTAGATAATATAATAGACTTATCTCCAATGGGATGTAGAACAGGATTTTATTTAATATTATGGGGAGATGTAAAACCCCAAGTAGTTAAAGAAGGTTTAGAAAAAGCATTAAAGATGGTATTAGAAGCTAATGAAATGCCAGCGGCTACAGCTATAGAATGTGGAAACTACAAAGACTTATCCTTATTTGGAGCTAAAGAATATGCTAGAGAAGCTTTAGAAAAAGGATTTGCTCTTAATATATATGGAGAATAATTAATATGGCGCTTAACTTTGCTAATCTAATTGATATAAATAAAAATGAAGTTTTAAGATATTTAGAGTACAAAGACCAAGACATCAGTGACAATCTTAAAAATACTATTAATGAATGTATTGAAATAACTAAAGATAAGATAAATCCTCGATATGTTTTGAGGGTTTATCCTATATCAAGAGAAAATAAAAGCTTAAATAGGAATGAAGTATATATAAAAGGAAGTAATTTTAAGTTGAAGAGTAAAGATTTATATACCTTACTACATAGTTGCAATGAATGTATTATTATGAGCGCTACATTAGGAATAGAGATTGAGAAAGAAATAAGGAAATATTCATATTTAGAGTTAACAAAAAGTATAATAATAGATGCTTGTGCGACTACGGCAATAGAAGAAGTATGTGATTTAATACAAAGTGAAATAGAAAAAGATTTAAATAAACAAGGTAAATACATAACTATGAGATATAGTCCAGGTTATGGAGACTTATCAATAGAGTCGAACAAAGAAATCATAAACCTTTTAAATTTACATAAAGAAATAGGACTAACGATAACTGATAGTAAAATTATGATTCCTAGAAAATCAGTAGTGGCAATAATCGGTATAACATCAAATCAAGTAAATCAATCCCAAAAGTTATGTTCAAACTGTTCAAATTATAAAACTTGTAAATATAAAAAAGGGGATGAAACAAATGAATGTAATGGAATATATAAAAAATAATATATTAATATTTGATGGTGCAATGGGGACTATGCTTCAGCAAAAAGGTTTAAACTTGGGTGAAAATCCTGAGATATTTGGATTGGAAAATCCAAGTAAGCTTATGGAAATACATAAAGCGTATTTAGATGCAGGTTCTAATGTAGTTACTACAAATACTTTTGGAGCTAACGAATTAAAATTAGATAAGCTAGGATATACAGTTGAAGAAGTGGTAGGGAATGCTGTTAATATGGCTAAGCTTGCAATAGAGAATGCTGATAAATCTAAACCTAGATATATAGCATTAGATATGGGGCCAATAGGGGAAATGCTAGAACCTATGGGTACTTTGAGTTTTGACAAGGCTTATGAAATATTTAAAAGACAAGCTATACAAGGCGAAAAGTCTGGTGCACATATTATAATAATAGAGACTATGATGGATTTGTATGAAGCCAAAGCAGCTGTTTTAGCAGCAAAAGAAAACACAAACTTACCTGTATTTTGTACAATGACATTTGATGAAAATGGAAGAAGTTTTACTGGGTGTATGCCAGAGTGTATGGTTGCAACAATTGAAGGCTTAGGAGTAGATGCTATTGGAGTAAATTGCTCATTAGGTCCTAAACAACTTTTACCGATAGTTGAAAAGATAGCTAATATAGCTACTATGCCTGTTATAGTTCAAGCTAATGCAGGGTTACCTAATATAGTAGATGGTCAGTCCATATATGATGTTGATGCAGATGAATTTTATGAGGGTGTAAAAAAATTCATAACAGTAGGAACATCTATAATAGGAGGGTGTTGTGGTACAAATCCATCTTTTATAAGTAAAATATCACAAAACTTACATAATCTTAAAATGGTTAATATAGAAAAGAAAAATAGTTGTGTGGTTTGCTCACCATCCAAATATATAGAAATAAAATCACCAACAGTGATAGGAGAGAGATTAAATCCAACAGGAAGAAAGCTTTTAAAAGAAGCTCTTAAAAATGGTAATTTTGATTACATAATAAATTTAGGATTAGAACAAATTAGCGGAGGAGCTGAGATTTTAAATGTTAATGTTGGTTTGCCCGATATAGATGAAGCTAAAATGATGCCTAAGGTTTTAAAGGAAATACAGTCAGTTATAGATGTTCCACTACAAGTGGATTCATCAAATATAAAAGCTTTAGAACAAGGTCTTAGATATTATAATGGTAAAACTATAGCTAATTCTGTAAATGGAAAAGAAGAATCATTAAATAGTATATTACCAATAGTAAAAAAATATGGAGCTTGTGTAGTAGGTCTTACTTTAGACGAAAATGGGATACCTAATACAGCACAAGGAAGGTTTGAAATTGCAAAGAAAATAGTAGATAGAGCTATTTCTTATGGTATAAAGAAGGAATATATATTTATAGATTGTCTGTCGCTAACAGTATCATCACAACAAGAAGAAGCCGTACAAACTCTAAAATGTATAGAGATGGTTAAAGAAAAATTAGGAGTAAAAACTATACTAGGGGTGTCTAATATATCTTTTGGAGTTCCAAATAGGAAAGCTTTAAATAATGTATTTTTAACTCTAGCATTAGAATATGGATTAGATTTACCTATAATAAATCCTAATGAAGATAGCATTATGAAAGCTATAAACTCTTTTAAAGTTATAAAAAATATAGACAAAAACTGTGTTGATTATATAAATAAATATAGTGGAATTATAAATAATAAAAATACTGGAAAAACTAAAGAATGTAACATAGAGCTATCATTAGATAAAATAGTTGAAAGAGGATTGAAAGAAGAAGTAAAATATGCCACATTAAATCTTCTAAATAAACATACAGAAAACAAAATTTTAAATGAAATATTAATACCTGCATTAGATAAAGTGGGAAGCAGATATGATAGTGGAGAAATATTTTTACCTCAATTGATTCAATCAGCAGAAACGGTTAAAGTAGCATTAAATGTAATAAAAGAAAGTTTGATGAAAAAAAACAATAGAGTAGTATCTAAAGGGAAAATAATAATAGCTACTGTAAAAGGTGATATTCACGATATCGGAAAGAACATAGTTAAGATAATGCTTGAAAACTATGGATATGAGGTAGTGGATTTAGGTAAAGATGTACCTATTGAGTTAGTGGTTAAAGAAGCTAAAAGAAGAAATATAAAATTAATAGGTCTGAGTGCATTAATGACAACAACAGTAATTAGCATGAAAGAAACAATAGAGGCATTAAGAAATGCTAATATAGATGTAAAAGTATTTGTGGGTGGAGCAGTTCTTACAGAAGAATACGCACAAAATATAGGCGCAGATTTTTATTCTAAAGATGCAAAATCTGCAGTAGAAATAGCTAAATTAAACTTTAAATAAAAACAAGAATTATTTTGTGTATTGTTTTTATACCAATAAAATAAAAAAAATTCTCTTAAAATGGTAAAATCAATATAAAAAAGATAGATTTATTACAAAATATAGCAAAAAATAACAAAATTTTTGTAAAAATATGTATAAATGACATTAAAACATAAAATATATAGAAAAAAAGTATAAGAATGTGATAAAATAGGTAGGTGATTCTTAGGGAGGGTAGACAACGATGATTGAAAAAAGACAGCCTTATGCATTAGTTTTCGGAGTATCAGTTTTTGATATCTGCGGATTTACAGATAGAAATTATAGATGTAATGACTCTAATCCTGGTAAAATAAAGACTTCTTTTGGAGGCGTTTGTAGAAATATAGCAGAATGTATGGCGAGAGTAGGCGTTAATACACAGTTTATATCTATTTTAGGTGATGATGAAGCTGGAAATAGAATGATTGAACACTCTAAAATGATGAAATATGATATGAGCGAATCTTTAATTATTGAAGGTGGCCATACACCTACATACATGGCTATTTTAGACGAACAAGGTGAAATGGTATCAGCTATAGTAGATATGAAAATAATAGATATGTTTACTACAGAATTTATAGATTCAAAATCAGATATAATAAAAAAAGCAGAGTATATGATACTAGATTCAGATAGACCGGATATAGTAGAGTATATAATAAAGACATTTAGTGGACAGACTAAATTTATACTAGATCCAGTGTCTGCAGCAAAAGCAAAGAATGTAAAACATTTAATACAACATTTCCATACAATAAAGCCAAATAGATATGAAGCAGAAATAATGTGTGGATTTAAAATACACAATGATGAAGATTTAAGAAAAGCAGGACAATACTTTATAGAATTAGGGATACAAAATGTATTTATAACATTAGATGAAGATGGTATATACTATAACAATGGAACAGAAGAAGGTAAGATAAAAGCTAACGATGTTAAAGTCGTTAATGTTACTGGTGCAGGAGATTCTTTTGTTGCAGGTATTGCTAAGGGATATATGAATAATGTAAATATGGTTGATACTGTAAAATATGCAATAGCTATGTCGTCTATAACTATAGCTACAGAAGAAACTATACATCCAGATATGAGTAATGATTTAGTAGAGAAATATGTGGGTAATATAAAGTGGACTGAATTAAATTATAATAAATAAAAATTTACTATATCAAAAAAATTATATATAATTAAGTTATAGATTAATCTGTAATACATGAGATTAATTAATATAAAAAACATTTGTCGTCAACATATAAAAAGACTAATAGGAATTAAAAAACCTATTAGTCTTTTTATGTATTTAAAATAAAAATATAAAATATGTATATTAATTTTATTTATGTCCATAATCAAAATATAGGAGATATTTACTCCCCCTAAATAATAAATATCTCTTAATCTCCCCCAATAAGCATCTATAACGAAAAATAGATGCTTTTTTTATTACTAATGTTATAAAACATAAAAAAATATAAGATAAATAGTAAACTATTTATCTTATATTTAAAATTTAAAAAGAAGTAGAAACTTCAATTTAAGCTTACTATATTAAAAAGCCCAGTTTCCATCTTTAAATATTTGTATTTCCTTTCCATCATGAGTTTCTCCAACTATATTCATATCACTAGAACCAATCATAAAGTCAACATGAGTTAAACTTTCATTTATTCCATGTTTATCTAACTCTTCATCTTTAATAGTATCACTATTTTTGATGCATGTTTTGTATGCAGAACCAAGAGCAAAGTGACAAGATGCATTTTCATCATATAAAGTATTGAAGAATACTATATTAGTATCTGATATAGGTGATTTAAAAGGTACTAAAGCAACCTCTCCTAAGTAATGAGAACCTTCATCTGTATCTATAAGTTTACCTAAAGTTTCAGCACCTTTTTCAGCTGTAAAATCTATTATTTTTCCGTCTTTAAAAGTTAAAGAGAAATTATCTATAACATTACCACCATAAACAAGTGGTTTAGTACTATGAACAACACCATTAACTTTAAATTTATGAGGCATAGAGAAAACTTCTTCAGTTGGAATATTTGGATTGAAATCTATTCCATTAGGGTCTTGAGAAGCTCCACTTAACCATACATGACCTTCAGGTAAATCCATAGTAATATCAGTTTTTGATGATTTAAATTTTAAAGTCTTAAAGTTTTTATCATTTAAGAAGTTCATTCTTAGCTTTAAATCTTCATTATGATTTTTCCAAGCTTCTATTGGGTCTTGTTCATCTACTCTTGAACATTTGAATATTGCATCCCATAGTTTATCAACAGCTTCTTTTGAAGATACATCAGGGAAAACTTTCTTAGCCCAAGATTCAGTTGGAACAGATACTATGCTCCATTTACACTTATCAGATAAAGTATAAGATCTCCATTCTTTTAAAGCCATAGCAGAAGCTTTTTGGAAATTAGCTACTTTTTGAGGGTCCACATCTTTTAATAAATCCGGATTTTGAGCATAAACAGTCAAGAATGCCCCTCCCTCTTTTGCTATGTCTACATACTGTTCAGCTATCCATTTTGGGAATTCGTTAAATGTTTCTTCTGGAGCATTTAAATACTTTAATAAGGTACTTTCTTCATCTGACCATTCTATATGTACGTTTTTAGCACCAGATTTGTAAGCATGTACTAAAACTTTTCTTACAAAAGGAGCACACTCTATTGGTGACCTAACAAGTAAAGTTTGGCCAGGTTGAATGTTAACCCCAACTTTAACTGATAGTTCAGCATATTTGTCTAAATTTATTTCAAGTTCCATAAATACAACCTCCTAAAATTAATTATTTTTTAATTCTAATTATATTTTAATACATAAATCATTTAAAAATACAAAAAAAATAAAAATGTTAGATAAATTTTCCAATATAAATAATATATTTTTATTGGAAAAGTGTACAAAAAATCTAAAAAAAACTTATAATATAATATAGTATATAGATTTATTAAACTATTAGTAAATATATTATTTTTAGATATAAATCAAGTTAATAAATTTCAGATATAAACTAGCATAATTAGAAACGGTTAATTATATTAGTAAAGAGAATTTTTTATATACAGACGTAATTGATTAGGAGGACGTGAATGGAGTTATATGATGCTATTTTTTATAGAAGAACTATAAGAAATTACTCTAATAAAAATATAAATGCACCTTTGATGGAAGAAGTAAAAAAAATATGTAATGATATAACTTATCTAAATGAAGATTTAAGAATTAAGGCTCATGTTGTGGAAAGGGGACATTTAATTCACTTATTGATGGGGAAAAAGTGTAAAATAAAAGCACCTCATTATATAGTAGTAACATCAAACAAGGGTGAAGATTACTTACAAAATATTGGGTTTGCAATTGAAAAGGTAGTGTTACAGTTAACTACTTTAGGATTGGGAACGTGTTGGTTAGATTGTAGCTTAAAAAGAGAAGATATTATGGAGTTTATAGACCTGGATGATATAGAAACAGATGATGTTAATTTAAATGATTTTGAAGATTCATGTGAAAATGAGAATACAAAAAACAATAAAGAGGATGATATTGAAAATCCATATATCATAATAGCTTTTGGATATGCTCAGGAACAAGAAAAATTATTTAAAGCTATAAAAGTTGATCAAGATAGAAAGAGTATAAAACATATATCCAAGAAAATGGATAGAAAATGGATAAAGGTGCTAAATGCAGTGAGGGTAGCGCCATCTATAAAAAACTGCCAACCTTGGATGTTCTATTATTCTAAAGATGGAATTCATATATATGAAGAAAAACAAAAAAAATCGTTAGAAAATATGACCCATATAAGTATGGGCATTGCATTAAGACATTTTGATATGGCTTGTGAAAAATATAATATATCTGTGACGTATAATAAAATTGATAAAAAAAGAAAAATAGGAAAAAAATATTACATAAGTATATTAGAAGAATATTAAATTATATTAAAATAGAAATTATATAATTTAATATAAACAGTCAAAAGAATAGTTGACATGAAAGCTAATAAATGTAATAATTGTATACAAGATAAAGCTTTAAAATATCCCAGAGAGGATATGAAGCGATTAAATTGAAAATAAAATTCCTTGAAAGTAGTCCAGAGAGGCTAAAAAGGTTAAGTATAAAATGACTATTTAAATTTATATTTATAACCTCTAGCTGGATTAGTTAGAGGTTTTTTATATTAATAAAAAAATAAAAAAATAAAATAATAAAGTCTTTTAAACTAGTCCAGAGAGGCTGGGAAAGATATCTCATAGCTAAAGTATAAACTATAAAAGTTATGCATAGATAAAATCCTTATACCTCTATTGGTGTAAGGATTTTTTTAAAATCATATTTAAATAAATATGGATAGTTAGGGCTTTATTAAAAAGGAGAGTTCAAGATGATAAATGGAAAAGAAAAATTAATAGTTGCAATTGACACTAATGAATTTGATAAAGCTAAAGAATTGATAGATAAGTTAGAAGATAGCGTAGACATATTTAAAGTTGGTTTAGAACAATATGTATCAACTAGGGGAAAAACAATAGATTACTTAAAAGAAAAAGGAAAGAAAATATTCTTAGATCTTAAGTTTCACGATATACCAAACACTATGGAAAGTGCTGTAAGAGCAGCGGTAAGAGATAATGTATGGTTAATGACAATACATGTATCTGATATGGAAGGTATGAGAAGATGTGCTTTAGTTGCTAAGGAAGAAGCAAAAAGATTAAACATAGAAAAGCCATTAGTAGTAGGGGTTACAGTTCTAACATCATTAAGTAATCAAGATTTACAAGATATAGGATGTAACATGACTACAGAGGAATTAGCTATAAAAAGAGCCAAATTAGCGAAAGAATCAGGAATAGACGGAGTTGTTTGTTCAGCTCAAGAAGTTCATAAAATAGTAGAAGTATGTGGGAATGACTTCATAACTGTATGTCCAGGAATAAGACCAGCTACAGCAGAGGTGGGAGACCAAAAGAGAGTTGTTACTCCAGCAGATGCGATAAATAGAGGAGCGCACTACTTAGTAGTTGGCAGACCTATAACTCAAGCTGAAAATCCAAGCGAATCAGCAACTAGCATAGTAAATGAAATAGAAAATGCTTAGGAGGTAAGATAAATGAAGGGGAAATTAATATTGCAAGACGGAACAATATTTGAAGGAAAAGCCTTTGGATATCTAAATGACAGTATAGGTGAAGTGGTATTCAATACTTCTATGATAGGATATGGGGAAGTACTAACGGATCCTTCATATTATGGACAGATAGTAACAATGACTTACCCTCTTATAGGGAATTATGGAATAAATTTAGAAGATGTAGAATCAACAGGAGTTCATGTAAAAGGATTTATAGTAAGGGAAAAGAGTGATAATCCAAATAATTTTAGATGTGAAATGGATTTAGACACATATTTAAAACAAAATAAAGTTATAGGACTTGAAGGTATAGATACAAGAGCCTTAACTAAAATATTAAGAAATAATGGAACTATGAAAGGTATAATAACTTTAGAAAATGCTTCATTAGAAGATGTTCAAGCTAAATTAGATAGTTTCTCAAATACAACAGCTGTAAAAACAGTAACTAGAAAAAAAGTAGAACATATAAGTGGAGGGGGACCTAAGGTAGCTGTTATGGACTTTGGGGTTAAGCAAAATATCTTAAGATCATTTGCCAATCGTGGATGTGATATAACTGTATTCCCTGCAACAACTAAATCAGAAGAATTATTAGCAATAAACCCAGATTTGATATTCTTATCTAACGGACCTGGAGATCCAGAAGATTTGGAAGATGTCATAGAAAATATAAAAGAATTAGTTGGTAAAAAGCCTATAGTTGGAATTTGTTTAGGGCATCAACTTTTAGCCTTAACACTAGGTGGAAAAACATCTAAGTTAAAATTCGGACATAGAGGTGGAAATCACCCAGTTAAGGATTTAGAACAAAACAAAGTTTTCATAACGTCTCAAAATCATGGATACTATGTTTCTCAAATGCCAGAGAACATGGAAGTAACTCATATAAACTTAAATGATAATACTGTAGAAGGAATGAGACATACTCAATTACCTATATATAGTGTGCAATATCATCCAGAAGCTTGTCCAGGACCAAAAGACAATGATTATATATTCGACAAGTTTTTAGAATTAGTATAAATCATAAATTGTTTAGATAAGGAGAAAAAATCATGCCTAAAATAGATAGTATAAAAAAGACGTTAGTATTAGGTTCAGGACCTATAATAATAGGGCAAGCAGCGGAGTTTGATTACTCAGGAACACAAGCATGCCAAGCTTTAAAAGAAGAAGGAATAGAAGTTGTATTAATAAATAGTAATCCAGCTACAATTATGACTGATAGAGAAGTAGCGGATAAAATATATATAGAGCCATTAACAATAGAATTTATAGAAAAAATAATAGAAAAAGAAAGACCAGATAGCTTACTTGCAGGAATGGGTGGACAAACAGGACTTAACTTAGCAGTTGAATTACATGATGCTGGTATATTAGAAAAGTACAATGTAAAAATTATAGGTACTTCTATAGAATCTATAAAAAAAGGTGAAGATAGAGATACTTTCAGAGACGTAATGAGAGCAATAAATCAGCCAGTTATAGTTAGTGATATAGTAACGAGTTTAGAAGGTGGACTACAATTTGCACAAGAAATAGGATATCCAGTAGTTGTTAGACCAGCATACACATTAGGTGGAACTGGTGGAGGTATAGCTGAAACAGTAGAGGAATTAACAGAAATACTTACTCAAGGTTTACAACTAAGTCCAGTTAAGCAAGTATTATTAGAAAAAAGTATAAAAGGTTGGAAAGAAATAGAATATGAAGTAATGAGAGATGGTAACGGAAACTGTATAACTGTATGTAATATGGAAAATATAGATCCAGTTGGAGTACATACAGGAGATAGTATAGTTGTAGCGCCTAGCCAAACTTTAAGTGATAAAGAATATCAAATGCTTAGAAAAGCATCTATAGACATAATAAATGCAATAGAAGTTAAGGGTGGATGTAACGTACAGATAGCATTAAATCCGCATAGCTTAGAATATGCAATAATAGAAATAAATCCAAGAGTTAGTAGATCATCAGCACTAGCTTCAAAGGCTACTGGGTATCCAATAGCAAAAGTTGCAGCTAAAATAGCTTTAGGATATACATTAGATGAAATACAAAACGCAGTTACAAAGAAAACTTATGCGTGTTTTGAACCTACATTAGATTATGTAGTAGTTAAAATACCAAAGTGGCCATTTGATAAGTTTAAGCAAGCTAATAGAAAATTAGGAACAAAGATGATGGCAACTGGAGAAATAATGAGTATAGGAAGTAACTTTGAAGCAGCTATACTTAAAGGAATAAGATCTCTTGAAATAGGAAAATACTCTTTAGTTCATGCACC
Organism: Romboutsia sp.; assembly: GCF_035470145.1. Taxonomy (GTDB): domain Bacteria; phylum Bacillota; class Clostridia; order Peptostreptococcales; family Peptostreptococcaceae; genus Romboutsia_D. The sequence continues at coordinate 29,166 of NZ_DATIRC010000168.1, read as the reverse complement.
ATCAGAAGAAAAGAGTATAGAAGATTTAAAGAAGAGTATAGTAGTTCCTGATGATGAAAGATTATTTGACTTAGCTGAAATGATAAGAAGAGGCTACAAATTAGAAATGATAGAACAAATCACTGGAGTAGATAAGTGGTTTATAAATAAATTTAAGTGGATAGTAGAACAAGAAGAGAAATTAAAGGAAATGAAGATAGAAGACTTAAATAAAGAATATCTATTACAATTAAAGAAAAAAGGATTCTCTGATAAAGGTATAGCTGATTTAATGAAGATAAGTCCAGAGAGATTATGTGAGTTAAGAAAGTTATACAACATACAACCATCTTACAAAATGGTCGATACTTGTGGAGGAGAGTTTGATGCATTATCTCCATACTACTACTCTACATATGAACAATATGATGAAGTTGAAGTGAGCGATAAGAAAAAGGTGATTGTTTTAGGTTCTGGACCTATAAGAATAGGTCAAGGTATAGAATTCGATTACTGTTCAGTGCACTGTGTAAAATCGTTAAGAAACATGGGAATAGAAACTATAATAGTTAACAATAACCCAGAAACAGTAAGTACAGACTTTGATACATCTGATAAACTATACTTCGAGCCATTAACGGAAGAAGAAGTATTAAATATAATAGAAAAGGAAAATCCGGATGGAGTTATACTTCAATTTGGTGGTCAAACAGCTATAAAATTAGCTAAGTTCTTAGATGAAAAGAAAATAAAAATATTAGGAACTGATTTTGCGGATATAGATGCTGCAGAAGACAGAGAGAAGTTTGAAGAATTACTAGAAAAATTAGATATAAACAGACCAAAAGGAAAAGCTATATGGTCAGTTGAAGAAGGTATAAAAGAAGCTAAAAAATTAGGTTATCCAGTGCTAGTTAGACCATCTTATGTACTTGGTGGGCAAGGTATGGAAATAACTTATGATGAAAATAAATTAGCTAGATATTTAGAAAGTGCTTTCCAAAGAGATAGTAAAAATCCAGTACTTATAGATAAGTACTTAGTAGGTAGAGAAATAGAAGTAGATGCTATATGTGATGGTAAAGATATATTAATACCTGGAATAATGGAACACTTAGAAAGAGCAGGAGTTCACTCTGGGGACAGTATAACGATGTACCCAAGTCAAAATATAAGTGATGAAATAAAGGCTAATATATTAGACTACACGAAAAAAATTGCATTAGAATTAAACGTACTTGGAATGGTTAATATACAATTTATAGAATTCCAAAATGAATTATATATAATAGAAGTTAATCCAAGAGCAAGTAGAACAGTACCGTATATAAGTAAGGTAAGTAATGTGCCTATAGTAGACTTAGCAACTAGATGTATGTTAGGTGAGAAGTTAGTAGATTTAGGATACGGAACAGGTGTATATAAAGAACCTAAATTAATATCAGTAAAGGTACCAGTATTCTCTATGTCTAAGTTAGCTAGAGTAGATGTAAGCTTAGGGCCTGAAATGAAATCTACTGGAGAAGTATTAGGCGTAGGTGAAAACCTAGAAGAAGCATTATACAAAGGATTTATAGCGGCAGGTAAAACTATGTCTGATAAAAAAGGTGTAGTATTAGCTACTATAAATAACTATGATAAAGAAGAGTTTATGGAAATAGCAAAGGATATGAAAGAATTAGGATATACTTTCGTAGCCACAGAAGGAACAGCGAGTTCTTTAAGAGAAAATGGAATAGAAGCTGCTATAGTTAATAGGGTAGAAGAAGCTAGACCTAATATATTAGATGCTATAAGAAACAAAGAAGTTGATATAGTAATAAATACTCCTACTAAAGGAAATGACTCTACAAGAGATGGATTTAAGATAAGAAGAACTGCAACAGAATTTTCAACAGAAGTAATGACATCATTAGATACATTAAAAGCTTTAGTAGACGTTAAGAAAAAACAGATAAAAAATGCTGGGTTAGAAGTTTATAATATAGCTAAATAATAAAAATGAAAAATGATAAATTCACTATAACGTGAATTTATCATTTTTGATTACAATAATAAGTTTATTATAAAAAATTGATTTACTTGATTTATATAAATCAATTCTAGAAGATAAGCAACTTATTATCTATACACCCTATATTTTCGTCTATAAAAATAATTAACATTTTGAGCAATACAATAAAAACGAGGGTTTATATAAGGTGCAAATTTATCAAATAAAATTTTAAATTTAGGGACTCCAAAGTTTTTAGGTGCTATTTCGCCTAATTCAAAATATATAACTATACCATCATCAGTTAAATAAAATGCTTGGTCATCAGAAATATCGATAGAAAAATTTTCATAATACCAATTTTTATTTTGATTAATTTTATAATTTACATAGTCAGTAATAACTTTGATATAATCTACACCTTGATTGAAAATATCTTTAAGATAAACTTTATTTCCTGTAAGTAAATCGAAATTATAGTTATTTATTTGGTTATATAGGGGGTCGTGATCTCCATCAAAACCCATTAGATTTAATGTTGTGCTTAAAATATGGTTTTTATTAAATGTAACTGCATAATCTGAGAAAACTTTATAATTTTTTTTAGAAAGATTATTTTTAGAAGCTAAATCGTTAAAATCTTTTTCTTCTTCAAGTAATCCATCTTTAAATGTATAAACATCAGTTTTAATTGTAGAATTTATATTGTTAAGTACATTTGAATCAACATGAAAATAAGTATTTTCAAAGTTATAGAAAGTAGGATATTCTAAACTATATGAAAAATAATTCTCTCTATCCATATCTTCATTAAATTTCACATAAAGTAAGTTATATATACAAGTATCAGGTTTTTTAGAACTTATCATTTTAAATTCACCCCTTATTAAAAAAATCAATCACAATATAATATGCTATATATATAAAATAGTTAATAATAAAATAGTGCTATTTCTTTTGGGAAAAAGAAAATAGCACTATTTTATTATATTAATATTAGACTACTGGAGGTATGTAAGCTCTTTGAGCTAGTTCTTGGTCTAACATAAAAAGTCCAGCAGGATTTTCATTTAATAATCTTAATTTTTTTACTATTTTACTCATAGATTCTTCTTCTTCAGATTGTTCATCAACAAACCAATTTAAGAAAGATGCTGTAGTATAATCTTTGTCTTCTAAGGCTAAATCTAACAACTCATGAATTGACTTTGTAATATATTTTTCATGGTCTAATGCTAATTCAAATACTTCTAGAGGACTACTGAAATCTACCCTAGGTTGATCTAAAGCTTCTAGTATAACTTTTCCTTCAGATTTATTTACATAATTAAAAAATTTATAAGCATGGTCTCTTTCCTCTTTAGCTTGAACATTAAAGAAATTTGAAAAACCATCTAGGTCATGCTCTGAAAAATATGCTTCCATAGATATATATAAGTACTCTGAAAAAAATTCTTTCTGAATTTGACTGTTTAAAGCCTGTAAAACTTTTTTACTTGCCATAAATAGACCTCCTAATAAATGAAATTAAACTTTATTAATATAATACTATTCCAAATAATTTATAATAAGAATATAAAGTGCTTAAAATACCGAAAATATAAAGTAAGAATATGGTATAATACATAAATTGAGATTAATAAATTTAGGAGGAAGTTAATGTTATTACTAGCAGATAAATGGAAAGACTATGAACTTATAGATATGGGTAATGGAGAAAAATTAGAACGTTGGGGAGATGTGGTACTTAGAAGACCGGATCCTCAAGTAATGTGGCCAATACAAAATGAAAGTGGATTATGGAAAAATCCACATGGGCATTACCACAGAAGTAGTAGAGGCGGAGGTCAGTGGGAACATAAGAAAAAATACCCAGAAAAATGGATTATAAGTTATAAAGATTTAAAGTTTAATATAAGCCCTACTGGATTTAAACATACTGGATTATTCCCAGAACAAGCGGCTAACTGGGATTGGTCAATGGATAAAATAAAAAATGCTAATAGACCTATAAAGGTATTAAATTTATTTGCATATACAGGTGGAGCTACTGTAGCATGTGCAGCAGCAGGTGCAGAGGTTTGTCATGTAGATGCATCTAAAGGTATGGTAACTTGGGCTAAAGAAAATTTACATACATCAGGACTACAGGACAGAAAGGTAAGGTTTATAGTTGATGATGTTGTTAAGTTTGTTGAAAGAGAAATAAGAAGAGGAAATAAATATGATGCTATAATAATGGATCCACCTTCTTATGGAAGAGGTCCAAAAGGTGAAGTTTGGCAAATAGAAGAAAAATTATTTGACTTAGTTAACTTATGTACTAAGGTATTATCTGATCAGCCATTATTCTTCTTAATAAACTCATATACTACTGGATTATCTCCAATAATTTTAGAACATATATTAGATGCTACGGTTGAAAAGAAATCAAAAGGTGGAAAAATATATGGTGGAGAAATAGGGATACCTACTTCTAGAGATGGGAAAGTTCTTCCTTGTGGTATATTTGGAAGATGGGAGTCTAAGTAATGATAAAGGTTATATATGAAGATAACCATTTATTAGTTGTAGAAAAACCGGTAAATATTTTATCTCAAGGTGATGACACTAATGATAAAGACATGGTTAATTTTTTAAAGCAATATGTAAAAGAAAAATACAATAAACCAGGAAATGTATATATAGGTTTGGTACACAGATTAGATAGACCTGTAGGAGGTGCTATGGTGTTTGCAAAAACATCTAAAGCTGCATCTAGGTTGTCTGAGCAAGTAAGAAATAAGACTTTTAAAAAGACGTATAGAGCTGTTATACATGGAACAATGAACAAAGAAAAAGATACTTTAAAAGATTACCTTTATAAAAATAAAAAAACTAATATGGTAACTGTAGTTAGAAAAGATCATAAGGAAGCAAAAAATGCAGAACTAAGCTATGAAACTTTAGGTAAAAAAGATAGATTTAGCCTTGTTGAGATAGATTTAAAAACAGGAAGATCTCATCAAATTAGAGTTCAATTTGCAAATAGAAATCACCCACTATTTGGAGACCAAAGATATGGACAAGATGTAAATAAAGTTGGTCAGCAAATATCTCTATGGTCTCATAAAATAGAAATAGAGCATCCAACTACTAAAGAAAAAATGGAATTTGTATGTGAACCTCCACAAGAATATCCATGGGATTTATTTAAAAAATAATAAAGAGGAAGTAATATGGATAAATATACAGGATTTTATATAGAAAAACCTACAGGTAATAATATTTTCTCATATGAAGATAGAAGCAATAAGAAAATATATGTACCTAAGCTAATAGAAGGAACTTTAGAAGATGTTTTTGTTGGTGATAAAGTAGTATTCAATGAAATAGATGAAGAACTTGAAATAAAAGCTAAAGGTTTAAAAAATATGATTAAGTATCCTTATGAAGATAAAGATGTTTACATATTTGATAATCACAATCATGCCTTTTATTTCTGGATAAAAAGTTTAAATCAAAAACACTTTAGTAAGGGATGTAAATTGGTTCATGTAGATCAACATAAAGACACTAGAGAACCTGAAAATTATAATGTAGATATAGAAGATATTGATGATGTATTTAGATATACAAATGAAGTTCTAAATGTAGGAAGTTTTATAAAACCAGCAATAAAACATAATATATTTTCTGAACTAATTATAATAGATAGTTCCTATGGATTTGATTTAAATATAGAAGGCGAGTATGTACTAGATATAGATTTAGATATATTCTCTAAAGATATGAACTATATTCCGTACAATATAAAAATATCTAAGATACAAGAGCTTATAAAAGGAGCAAAAGTTATTACTATAGCAAGTAGCCCATTTTTTATAGATCAAGAGTATGCCATAAAAGTATTAAAAGAATTATTTAATTATGATATAATGTAAGAGTTAATTTAAGAAATTGTGGTATAATATAGAGTTGAAAAAATTAAATTAAAATACAATCAATTTATACTATAAGTAAAAATGATATATTTAGGAGGAAAAAGTATGAGTTTATATACTGAATGGAGAAATTTAAGTGATAATCATGAAAGTCAAGAATCAGAAGTGAAATTCTGGGAAGAGTACTTAAAAGTAGAAGCTGGGATATACAATGAGCTTTTAAACAAGAAGATGGAAATTATAGAAGGAAAAGTTAGCGACTTAGCAGCTAGTCACAATGCTTCAGTTGAATACTTCATGGGATTCATAGATGGAATAAGTGAAAGTTTAAAGGAAGATATAACTTTAGAAACTATAGAAGCGGACAGTACAATAAAGTTAGACATAGACTGGGAAAAATTATATTACAACATGGTAGCTGTAGAAGCTCACTGGTTATATAATTTACAAGGATGGAATGATATATTACCAGAAGCACAAAGAAAAGAAATACAAAAAGCATACAAAAATTCTAAGACAGTAGTTAAAGAAGAAAAAATTGGAAGAAATGATGCTTGTATATGTGGAAGTGGAAAGAAATACAAGAAGTGTTGTGGAAAGTAAGGTAACTTTATGTTTATTTTAAGATTTATGAATGATGAAGAGGATCTATCTGTGAAAGAATTTACTTCTTTAACAAGTGTGAAAGAATATATAAATCAGAATAATCTAGAAAAAACATGGCACCAAATCGAAGAAGTCAAAAAAGTAATACCTAACTTAAAGGAAGACTAAAAAGAGATTGTCTCTAAGTGATTTATAAAATCATTAGTGAGACAATCTTTTTTATATACTAAGGTATTATGACTTATCTGGTTTGTGGATAAATTGTAATGCCAAGTGCTAAGTTTGAGAATATAGGTCGTTGGCGATATGAAATGGTTCGCCGACATGTCGCTCAAGCGAATCGAATTTTTTATTACTTATTGCTGATGTTAGCTAAATCTTTAGATATTTGAGCAGCAATTTTAGCGTTATTATAAACTAACTCTAAGTTAGAGTCTAAACTCTTACCAGCAGTTAGAGTTTTAACTTTATCTAACAAGAAAGGAGTAACTTTTTTTCCAGTTATATTGTTTTCATCAGCTTCTCTTAAAGCTATTTCTATAGCATTAGTTATAGCATCGTAATTCATTTCAAATTCTGTTGGTATTGGATTGCCTATAACCATTCCGCCTTTTAAATTTAAATCCCACTTAGCTTTTAAAGCTTGCGCAACTTCCATAGAAGAGTCTACTCTGTAGTCAACACCAAATCCACTTTTTCTAGTATAGAATGCAGGGAATTCATCTGTGCAAAATCCTATTACAGGAACTCCGTTAGTTTCTAAGTATTCTAATGTTAAACCTATATCTAATATAGATTTTGCTCCAGCACAAACTACACAAACATCAGAATTAGCTAATTCTTGCAAGTCAGCAGATATATCGAAAGTTTTCTGAGCACCTCTATGAACTCCGCCTATACCACCTGTAGCAAATACCTTAATACCAGCTAAGCTAGCTAATATCATAGTAGTAGCAACTGTAGTAGCTCCATTTAAATTTTTAGATATTAAGAAAGGTAAGTCTCTTCTACTAGCTTTAACAATATCTTTACTTGTTCCTAAGAACTCTATTTCATCTTCAGTAAGACCGACTTTTAATATACCGTTTATTATAGCTATAGTAGCTGGTACAGCTCCGTTTTTTCTTATTATATCACTTACATTTTTAGCCATTTCTATATTTATTGGGTAAGGCATTCCGTGAGATATTATAGTTGATTCTAAAGCAACTACTGGTTCTCCTGCTTCTATGGCCTTTTTAACCTCTGGATGTACTTGTAAATATTTTTCTAACATAGAATCATCTCCTTAAGTATTTTCTCGACATTGTCTACAGACATATTAGGATTAATTGTACTCTCATGAGACAGTGCTATTATAGATGTAGCCATAGCAAATTTAGCAGAATAATCAATGTCAAAGTTATTTAAATGACTATATACAAGACCTGCAGTGAATGCATCTTCTGCACCTGTGGAACTAATAATATTAACTTTCATGCTATCAATTTTTATATTAGTTTCTTTAGTAGAACAGAATACACCATCTTTTCCAAGTGTTATAAATAGCTTTTTAACACCTTGTTTTAATAAGTATTTAGAGCATAGCTCTAAATCATTTATACTATTTATTTTTATTCCAGATAAAGCTTCTGCTTCATACTTGTTTAATTTAATAGTATTAAATCTTCCTATTATGTCTTTTATCTTCATACATTTTGTTGTTGAGACTGTATCAATAATAATGGGAATATTTAAATATGTTAAAGTTATATAATCTATCACTTCTTTAGATAAATTAGTATCTATAACGATAGCTAATGAATCATTAATGTATTGATGTTTTGAATTAATATACGATATATCTATTTTATCTAGTATATCCATATGAGAGATAGCAGCTTGCATATCATTAGAATCATTAAGTATTGAAACATACATTGAAGTAGGTACTTCATTTGAAACATAACAATCATCAACATCTATTCCATAAATTTTACACTCTGATAATATTTGATTACCGTATAAATCATTTCCAACGGCAGAAATAAGTTTTGTATTTATGCCTAATCTACATATATTGTCGGCTATATTTCTGCCAACACCACCTAAAGATATGTTAACCTTACCAGGATTAGAGTCAAACATAACTATAGATTTATTAGGAATACCTTGTATATCAATGTTAGCTCCTCCTATAACAGTTACATAATTACTCTTGTTTAAAATATATCCTTTACCCTTTATATATCCTTTTTTCATAAGGTTAGTTATATGTACTGCAATAGAAGAGCGAGTTATACATAGCTTACTAGCTAATTCTTGTTGAGAAATCATAGGATTTTCTCTTAAAATATCTAAAATTTCTTTTTCTCTATCAGTCATACTTATCACCTTTATATAGATATTTGCTTATCAGAATAAACATTTGATTAGAAAAATATTAACATTATGTTACTAATTTTTCAACAAAAAAATGTTTTATATTCTTAAGGAACAAAAAAAAATATCAAACATAGTATAAATTAAGATAAAAGTTATTAGGGAGGACAACTATGAAGATAGGAGATATAGTAGCAAGAAAATCATATAACAAAGATATTGTATTTAAAATTGCAGGGTTCAGCATAGATGAAAATAACCAAAAATTAGCAATATTGAAAGGTATTGCATTTAGAATAATAGCAGATGCATACTTAGATGATTTAGAGATTGTAAAACTTCCAAACATAAAAGAAGTTCTATTAGATAAAAATGTAGAAAGCTTATTATATCAATCAATGAGAAATGCAAAAGAAAGGCAACAAAATATGAATAGAGCAGCACCTAAATTACAAGCAAATACTAATGTTTATGGTATGCCAGGAAAGGTGTTGCAAATAGATGGTGATAAAGAATATTTAAAAATATGTTTAGATGTATATACAGAATTAGGAATTCCAGCCATAGGGGTTGCTATATCAGAAGCAAATCAGTATAAAGAAGTGCGAGCTTTGTTAGAGAAGCATAACCCAGACATACTTGTAATAACGGGCCATGATGCTTTAACTTCTAGAAAAGGAAATGTAACAGACTTAAATAATTATAAAAATTCAATGAATTTTATAAAGGCAGTAAAACAAGCACGTAAATGGCAACCTAATTTAGATAGTTTAGTGATATTTGCAGGTGCATGTCAATCTAATTATGAACAAATAATAAAAGCAGGTGCAAATTATGCAAGCTCACCAGGAAGAATAATGATACATGCACTAGATCCTGTTTTTGTTGTAGAAAAAATAGCTTGTTCAAGAATCGATACAATAGTACCTATAGATGAGGTTATAGAACAGACAGTTACTGGTATGAAGGGGGTAGGAGGATCAGAGACAAGAGGTAAATTTAGATGGGCAATGCCTAAATCAATTTTGTATTAACTAAGCTTAGCTAAATTATACTGTATATTCTAAAAAATACTATTGACTTTTGTATTGAAAATATATAAAATAATTAGTTTGACAAAAAAAAATATATATGATATTATGTAAACATACAAACGTTTAAAGAAGGTGATATTATGGCCACTGTTCAAACTTTAGATAATATAAGAGCAAGTTTGGAAAGATACTTAGGTAAGAAAATATTACTTAAGGCTAACAAAGGAAGAAAACAGATTGTTACCAAAAAAGGAATACTAGAAAAAGTTTATCCAAGTGTGTTTGTTGTAAAATTAGATGATGACGGAAGTGGATATTCGAGAGTATCATATAGTTATTCAGATTTATTGACATCTAATGTAAAGTTGCAAGTATTTAAAGATCAAAATAAATTACATGTAAGTTAAAATTATACCTATTAAAAATAGGTGTAATTTTTTTTTTGTTCCTGAAATATAAATATAGTGTGATAGTTTTATTTAATACAGGGGGGACAAATATGGAATTAATTAAAGATGTAATTAAGGTGGATAATAGAATAGACTTTGGCAAATTTCAAACATTTATAGAAACAGAGGCTGTTGTACCAGATAAGAAATCAGATGTTTATGATATTGTAAAAACTGAAGGGTACATATCTATTAAAAAGATAGAAGTTGCAGACGGAAAGATCGTTTGTAGAGGGAGTTTTAATTATAATGTAATTTATATTACAGATGATAAAAACACAGTTTCTAGTGTAGATGGAAAGATAGACATAAATGAAGTTATAGAAAAAGATAATATAATTCAAGATATGGAATATATGCTATTCCCAGAAATCGAACATGTAGATTGTACAATAATGAATGAAAGAAAAATAAGAGTAGGTGCTCTTATGAATATAAGAGGTAGCTTATTTGATAAACAAAAACTAGATATAATAAAAGATGTATCTCAGGTAGAAGGTATACAAAAATATAGAAAAGAAATAAACTACCAAGATATTATAGGGATAGAAAAATCAGAAAGTGTAATAAGAGATACTATAACTATAAATACTGAAGAATTACAATCTATAATAAGTTTGAATCCGTATACTAGAATAAAAGAAAGTAGAGTAGCTGACAATAAGGTTATAATAGGGGGAGTAGTAGAATTAAATCCATTAGCTTGTACATATGATGGTGAGCTAGTTGAATTAGATAGAATAGGAATAGACTTTACTCAATTTATAGAAGTTCCAGGGGTTTGTGATGGAATGACAGAAGAAACTTTATTATCTATGGGAGATTTTAATTATACATTTAAACAAAATGGAGAGAACAATGCAGGTATATTGGAAATAGATTGCACAGTAGGTTGCAAGGTTAAAGTAACGGATGAAATAACAAGAGAAGTTTTACAAGATGCTTACTCTCCACAAAAAATAATAAAATTTGATCATAGATCAATAGAAGTTAATAAAACTTTAAACAGTGGAACAGAAACTTTTATTGTAAGAGAAAGTATAAAGAACGCTAATGACGATATACAAATAAAAGATATAGTTAGTGTATGCCCAAGTATATCTATAGAAAATGCTTATATAGAAGAAGATAAAAGTATAATACAAGGTATAATAAAAGTAGATATACTATATGTTCCGGTAGAAGGGTTAAAAATAGTTTACAAGATAAGTGAAGAAATACCTTTTGAACATGATACAGTAATAGAAAACTTAACAGATACTTGTAAGGTATTCAGTACAGCATGTATAGAAAAAGTAGATGTAGATTTAAATAGAGATCAAATAGATTTAAGTATAAAAGTTAAAAGATTTACAGAGGCTGTAGACAAGAAATCGGAAAGCTTTATAGTAAAAGGTGACGATCTTGGTGTATATGATTTATCTAAAGCTCCAAGTATAATAGTTTATATATGTAAAGAAGGAGATAATCTTTGGAATATAGCTAAGAAATATAACACAACTGAATCTGAAATAGCTGAATTAAATGAGCTAAAAATGGAAGAACCATTAAGTCCAGGAAAATGTTTAATACTAGAAAAGAAAGTTATTTTAGCAGATTAGTATAATATAAAAAAAATAATAGGGGATTATAATCCCCTATTATTTTTTTTTGTAGTATAATATTAATAGTTAGAAATGCATTATAATATATACAAGGAGGCTACAATGAATTCTATAGAGTTAAAAAGTAGAGCTAAAATAAATTTATCCATAGATGTATTAGGAAAAAGAGAAGATGGATATCATTTAGTCGAGATGATAATGCAGACAATCGATTTATATGACACCATAAAAATAAAAGAATTAAGTACGGAAGATATAATTATAAAAAGCAATAGTTCTGATATACCATTAGATGATAATAATATTGTTTATAAAGCTATTAATTTATTGAAAAATAAATTCAACATAAATAAAGGTGTGGAAGTATTTATACAAAAAAACATTCCGATAGCAGCAGGGATGGCTGGAGGAAGTTCAAATGCAGCTGCAGTTTTAGTAGGACTTAATAAAATATGGGAGCTGAATTTATCAGAAGTAGAGTTACAAGAAATAGGGTTTAACTTAGGAGCAGACGTACCATTCTGCATTTTGGGAAGAGCTGCTTTAGCACAAGGGGTAGGAGAAAAATTAACCTACATAAAAGGTTTACCTAAAAATGTTAGTATATTAGTGTGCAAGCCTAATTTATTTGTATCTACTAAAAAAGTCTACGAAGGGTTAGATTTAAAAAATATTCAAAGTAGGCCAGATAATAAATTCTTAATAGATTGTCTAAACAAAGGAGATATAAAACCTGTAGCAGAAAATATGGTTAATGTTCTTGAAACTGTAACAAGTAAATATCATAAAGAAATAAAAGAAATAGAAGATATTATGATGAAAAGTAATGCTTTAGGATCTATGATGAGTGGTAGTGGACCGACAGTATTCGGTTTATTTGAAAAAAAAGAGGATGCCTTAAAAGGTGAAAAAATGTTATTAGAAAAATACTCTCAAGTATATGTTGTTAATAGTAGTGAAAAAGGAGTTGAGATTAATGGATAATTTAACTAAACTAAATTTGGATGATTATAAACCATTAAGGGATGTAGTATTTGAAAACTTAAGAGAAGCAATAGTAGAAGGGAAACTGAAACCTGGACAAAGATTAATGGAAGTTCAGTTAGCAGAGCAATTAGGAGTAAGTAGGACACCAGTTAGAGAAGCCATAAGAAAGCTTGAATTAGAGGGATTAGTTATTATGCTTCCTAGAAAAGGAGCTTATGTAGCGAATATGTCTTTAAAAGATATAATCGATGTATTAGAAATTAGAGCTAGTTTAGAAGGATTAGCAGCATCATTAGCAGCAGAAAGAATAAACTCTGATGATATTAAAAAACTTGAAAAAATAGCTAAAGATTTTGAGCAAAGTGTTAATAATTCAGATGTAGATATTTTACTTAAAAAAGACGTTGAGTTCCATGAATGCATATTTAAAGCTACTAATAATAAAAAGTTACATCAGTTAATAACTTCGTTATGGGAACAAGTATATAGGTTTAGAGTAACTTATGTTTCTGATTTTGATTCGTCTGCAAATCTAATAAAAGAGCACAAACTTATTTTAGATGCAATTAAAAAAGGTGATACTGAGCTTGCAAAAAAATACGCTACAGAGCATATAGAAAATGCAGAGCAATTTATGATAGAAAGAGCAATGCATAATAAACATCTTTAAAAAAAGAGGGTTAGACCTTCTTTTTTTTTATTTTTGTATAAATGAAATTAAATTGGATATACTCAAAATAGAAATATTTTGAGGGGGAATTAACTATGAATAAAATTAAAATTAGATTAATAATATTAATTCTGAGTTTTATAGGGATTATATCAATAATGACTATGACGATAAGTGGGGAAACAAAAAAAATAGATTCAATATCAGAAAATTACAAAGATAAGTTAATAAGGTTTCATGTTATAGCAAATAGCAATTCAGATGAAGATCAACAATTAAAGCTTAAGGTTAGAGATGAAATTATAAGATATTTGCAGCCAAAGTTAATAAATTCAAGCAGCATAGCTGAAAGTGAAGAAATTATAAAAAAAGAATATAGTGAATTGGAAGAAATAAGTAAAAATATTATTTTAGAAAATGGATATAATTATGACGTAAAGGTAGGAATTCAATATAGTACATTTCCTACAAAACAATACTCTAGTGTAATACTTCCAGCAGGTGAATATAAGGCATTAAAAATAGTTATAGGACAAGGTCAAGGTAAAAATTGGTGGTGTGTTATGTTTCCTCCATTATGTTTTGTAGATGAAGAAAGTGGAGTAATAGACAAGGATACAGACGAAAAGTTAAAAGAGATTTTAACTGAGGAGGAATACAAATTAATAACACAAAAAACAGAAAAAGATATGAGTAGAATGAAAGTTAAATTTAAAATAGTTGAAATATTAGAGTCAATATTATAAAAATCAAAAATTAAAAGGAGTGACTTTAACTATGGATAGGTGCTATAAGTTTATAGTATCACTATTAGTTTTAACTTATGTATTGGTACCCAAAAATCAAGTTTTAGCATTAGATATAGATTCACGAAATAATCAGGGAATACCTGCAGTACAAATAAAATCTACAACACAACAAAAAAGGGAAGTAATAAGTATAACAAGTGATGAAATGTTATTATTATCTAAGTTAGTTACAGGAGAAGCCAGAGGAGAAAGTTATGAAGGTCAAGTTGCAGTAGCAGCCGTAGTTATAAATAGAGTTAAAGATTCAAGATTTCCAAATAGTATAAAAGATGTTATATACCAAAAAAATGCATTTTCTGTAGTCAAAGATGGATCGATAAATATGCAACCTACTGAAAATGCATATAAGGCTGCTGAGGAAGCTTTATACGGATTAGATCCAACTAATAAAGCAATTTATTTTTGGAACCCAGATATAGCTACGTGTCAGTGGATAAGAACACTAGACCCATATATGAGAATAGGGAATCATGTATTTGCTAAATAATTATATAAGATACTGAAAATTTAGTTAAAGGAGCTTTTGCTCCTTTATTTTTTTATTAAAATAAACTATAATAATCATTTAGATAATAAAATGCATATAATATTTGATACTAATAAATATAAAGCAGGAAGGTGAGCAAAATTATGGATAAACTTAATGTAGCTTTAATATTTGGTGGAAAGTCAGGAGAGCATGAGGTTTCATTAGCATCATCAGCTTCGATATATACTCATATTGATAAAAATAAATACAATGTTTTTACTATAGGAATAACTAAAGATGGAAGATGGATGTATTACGAAGGAAGCGAAGAAAATATAAAAAATGGGGAATGGGTTAATTTAGCTAATAAAAATGTTGAAATTAATTTAGTTCCAGTTGGAAATAGAGAAGTAGGAATAGTATTTGAAGATGGAAGAGTAGAAAAGATAGACGTATTATTCCCTGTTCTACATGGACCTTATGGAGAGGATGGAACTATTCAAGGGTTATTTGAAATAAGCCAAATACCATATGTGGGTTGTGGAGTTTTAGCTTCAAGTGTAGGTATGGATAAACTTATCTGTAAGAAAGTTTTTTCACAAATAGGATTGCCTCAGGTTAATTACACGTACACAAATAAATGGTCATTTAACAAAAATATAGAAGCGGAATTAAATAATATAGAATCAAAATTAAATTATCCTATTTTTGTTAAGCCAGCTAACTTAGGTTCAAGTGTAGGAATTTCAAAGGCAAATAATAGAGAAGAACTTTTAAATGGAATAAATGAGGCATTAAAATTTGATGCTAGAATAGTTTTAGAACAGGGAATAGATGCTAGAGAAATAGAAGTTTCAGTGCTTGGAAATGATGAAGTTAAAGCATCTATAGCAGGAGAAATAAAACCAGCTAAAGATTTTTATGATTATGAAGACAAATATATAAATGGCGCATCAACATATGATATACCAGCGAATATAAATGATGTGGATATGGAAAATATAAGAAGAATGGCTATAGAAGCATTTAAAGGTATAGATGGAAAAGGTCTTTCTAGAGTTGACTTCTTTATCGATAAAAATTCAGGAGAAATATTTATAAATGAAATAAATACTTTACCAGGGTTTACAAGTATAAGTATGTATCCTAAAATGTGGGAAGCTACAGGATTAGAGTACTCTAGTCTTATAGACAGTCTTATAGAATTAGCTTTAGACGCTAAGAAGTAAAGTGGGTGTGAAAAATGAGTGATAGACCTATTGGTGTATTTGATTCGGGATTAGGTGGATTGACGGTTCTAAAGGAAATTATGAAAATATTACCTAATGAAAATATAGTTTACTTTGGAGATACCGCTAGGGTACCTTATGGACCAAGATCAAAAGAAACAGTAATAAAATACACATTTCAAGCTATAAACTTTTTAATGTCTAAAAATGTAAAGGCAATAGTTATAGCGTGTAATACAGCAACAGCTAGAAGTTTAAGAGAAGCAAATGAAAGATATGATATACCTATAATTGGGGTTATAGAAGCTGGAGCTAGGACAGCAGCATACTCTACTAAAAATAAAATTGTAGGAATTATTGGAACAGAAGGAACAATTCGTTCAAAAGCTTATAACTTAGAAATAGGAAAGATAGATAAAGAAATTAAGATAATTGATAAAGCATGTCCTTTATTTGTACCTATAGTAGAAGAAGGGTGGTCAAATACAGAAATTGCATCATTAACTGCTCAAAAATATTTAGAAGAGTTAATAAATCAAGGGATAGATTCTTTAGTCTTAGGATGTACTCACTATCCCTTATTAAAAAGAACTATAGGAGAAATAGTAGGAAAAGATATAAAATTAGTAAATCCAGCTAAAGAAACAGCTGAAGACCTAAAAAAAATATTACAAGATCAGGAATTAGTAAGATTAAGTGAAAGTATTAAACCATCATATGAATACTATGTGTCTGATATACCTGAGAAGTTTGCTAATATAGGCGAAGAATTCTTAAAAAAGGAAATTCAAGATATAAAAAATGTAGAGATACAAAAATATTAGTTGAATAAGTATAAACTTTAGACTGTATAGTCTAAAGTTTATACTTATTTAGGAGGTAAATGATTATGAATGCAAAAGTTAATATAGTTACAAAACAATATGATGAAAATGGAAAATTAGATATTATAAAGTTAAATACAACTGCTGATGTATACTATAAAAATAATGATATATATGTAGTTTATAAAGAAGAGGAAGAAGGAAATAAAACAACAAGTACAATAAAAATATCTGAAAATGAAGTTAGTATAAAAAGATTTGGAAATACGAACTCTAATATGAGTTTTAAAAAAGACAATATTGATGAGATTAAATATAGAACACCTCAAGGTTTGTTCATAATAGAAACAAAAACTACAAAATTAAAAATAGATAAAAATGAAGAAAAATGCATAAAATTAGATATAGATTACGATATTAAAATTATGGATTTATTTAAAGGCAAAAATAAAATAAATATTTTAGTAGAAATAAAAGAATAATATATATTTGTAAAAACTAATGTTGTGATATCTAATTGTATAAATTTTATAAAGGTAGTTAAAGTACTACCTTTTATTTAATTTATTTGGTATTATAATAATTATACTAAACTTTGTATGTTTTAAAAAAAGATACAAGGGTTTATGGTTTTTTTATAGAAACTATACATAAAAGTTAATAAAAACTAAATGTAAGAGGTATAAATATGATTTTAGAAAAAGTACTAAGTACTATAAATAAATATAATTTAATAGAAGATGGTGACAAAATAGTATTGGGACTTTCTGGAGGTCCAGATTCAGTTTGTTTACTACATATACTTTATAGATTAAAAGAAATATTAAATATAGAAGTATATGCAGCACATCTAAATCATCAAATAAGAGGAATAGAAGCACAAAAAGATGCATTATACATATCACAAATTTGTGAAGATTTAGGAATTACGTCTTTTGTTAAGTCTATAAATGTTCCACAATATTGTAAAGAAAATGGATTATCTATAGAAGAAGGCGCTAGAAAGCTTAGATATGAAATGTTTGAAGAAATAAAACAAAAAACAAAATCAAACAAAATAGCGATAGGACATAATTTAAATGATCAAGCAGAAACTATTTTAATGAGAGTTATGAGAGGAACAGGACTTCAAGGTTTAAGAGGTATAGAATACATAAGAGATAATGGAATAATAAGACCTATTTTAGATATAGAAAGAAGTGAAATAGAAGCTTATTGTGATAAATATGAATTAAATCCTAGGATAGATAAAACAAATTTACAAACTATATATACTAGAAATAAAATAAGATTAGAACTCATACCATATATGAAGGATAATTTTAACCCTAGTGTAATAGAATCTATAGTAAGAATGAGTAAAAGTTTAAAAAGTGATAGTGACTATATTGAATATGAAGCGAAACTTAAATTTAAAGAGGTTTCGAGTTTAAATTCTGATTCAGTAGAAATAAATTTACAAAAATATGTGAACTTACATGATGCTATTAAGGTTAGGGTTTTAAGAAATGGAATAAAGCACATATTAGGTGATACTAATTTTGTAGACCAAAGACATATAGAAGATGTCATGGAATTAGAAAATGAAAATAAAATAAATAAAATGATAACTCTCCCAAGAGGAATTTTTGCATATAGAAGAAAAAATATCATAATATTAACTACAAAAGAAATAGTTAGTGAAGATATAGATTTTTGCTATAATATACCTAGTAATGGATTTATTAAAATAAAAGAGTTAAATTTAGTTTTAGAAACCCAAACAATGAGTATAGATAGATACAAAAGTATAAAAGTAGATAAGACATCTAAAGGGTTTGATTTTAGCAAAGTAAAAGGGGGTATAGTTGTAAGGAGTAGAAATCAAGGTGATAAAATAAAACTTGCTGCAGGTAGTAAAAAAATTAAAGAATTATTTATAGATTTAAAAATCCCAAGAGAAGACAGATGCAAAATTCCTGTAGTAACAGATGATGAGGGCATACTGTGTGTAGGTGATTATAAAACTAGTGAAAATTATAAAATTGATTCAAAAACAAAAGAAGTCTTAAAGATTAGCTTTAAGAAACTATAGAATAAAACAATGTATGAAAGGAGGGCTTCTTTTGAATAAATTTTTCAAGGGAATCGGTTTCTACCTACTAATTCTTATAATCATAGTAGGAATAGTGCAGTTTTCAGGTAAGCCTACAGAAAAGATAGAGCCAATGGAATTCTCTAAAGTATATAGAGAATTATCAGATGGGAATGTATCGAGGCTATATTTTATAAATGAAACTGCGGTAGAAGGAACTATAAAAGATAAAAATATTAAGTTTAGATCATATGTGCCAAAAGAAATAATGGGAGATAAACTTGCTGATGAGGTTTTAGCGCAAGCTAAAGAAGGTAAGTTAGTACTTGGTGGAGAAGCAAAACCGTCAGCACCGTGGTTTGTAGAAATGTTACCAACATTACTATTAATATTCTTCATGGTAATTCTTTGGTTTGTTTTCATGAATCAGTCTCAAGGTGGAGGCGGAAAGGTTATGAATTTTGGTAAATCAAAGGCTAAAGTACATAAAGATGATGAAAAAACTAGAGTTGCGTTTAAGGATGTAGCTGGATTAAATGAAGAAAAAGAAGATTTACAAGAGGTTGTTGACTTCTTAAAAAATCCTAAAAAATATATTGATTTAGGTGCTAGAATACCAAAAGGTATACTTATGGTAGGGCCTCCTGGTACTGGTAAAACTTATTTATCAAGAGCAGTTGCTGGAGAAGCGGGGGTACCGTTTTTTAGTATAAGTGGTTCTGATTTCGTTGAAATGTTTGTTGGGGTAGGAGCTTCAAGAGTTAGAGATTTATTTGAGCAAGCTAAAAAGAATGCTCCAGCTATAATATTCATAGATGAAATAGATGCTGTTGGTAGAAAAAGAGGAGCTGGCCTTGGTGGAGGTCATGATGAAAGAGAACAAACTCTAAATCAATTATTAGTTGAGATGGATGGATTTGGTGTAAACCAAGGCATAATAATAATGGCTGCTACAAATAGACCTGATATACTTGACCCAGCGTTACTTAGACCAGGTAGATTTGACAGACAGGTTGTTGTTGGAGCACCAGATGTTAAAGGGAGAGAGGCAATATTCAAAGTTCACTCTAAGAATAAACCATTAGCAAATGATGTTAAGGTAGAAGTTTTAGCAAGAAGAACTCCTGGATTTACTCCTGCTGATATAGAAAACTTAATGAATGAAGCTGCTATATTAACAGCTAGAAAAAGAGAAAAGAAGATTCAAATGGAAACTATAGAAGAAGCTATAACAAAAGTTATAGCAGGGGTTGCTAAGAAGTCTAGAGTTATAAGTGAGCCAGAAAGAAGACTTACAGCTTATCATGAAGCGGGTCATGCAGTTTGTGCCCATGTACTTAATAATGTAAGCCCAGTTCATCAGGTTACAATAGTTCCAAGGGGTATGGCTGGTGGATTTACTATGCAACTTCCTGTAGAAGATAAATTCTACGCTACTAAGAATGAAATGAAGGAAAATATAATTGTATTACTTGGTGGTAGGGTAGCTGAAGAGTTAGTACTAGACGATATATCTACTGGTGCATCAAATGACTTAGAAAGAGTAGCTGCTACTGCAAGAAATATGGTTACTAAGTACGGAATGAGTTCGAAACTTGGGCCAATGGCATTTGGTGATGGTGATGGTGAAGTCTTCTTAGGTAATAGCTTTGCAACTAAGAGAAATTACTCTGAAGAAGTAGCTTCTGAGATAGACAAAGAAATAAGAAAAATTGTTGATAATTCATATATAGAAACTAAGAAATTACTAGAAGACAATATGGATAAATTAGAGTATATAGCTCAAGCTTTATTAGTTTATGAAACTCTAGATGCAAATCAATTTATAAAAGCATTCAATAAAGAGTTATCATTAGATGTGATTGACGATAAAAAAGAAGATGCATCAGCAATAACATTAGATAAAAAAGAAGACTTATCTGAAGAGGTTGTATCTAATGAAGATTTAGCAAAGAAGGAAATAATTGAAAATACTGTAGAAGACATAAATGATATAGATGAAAATAAATAATTAATGAAAATAGGACTTAGATTTTAGGTCCTATTTTTATTGCTTAAACAGCAAAAAATATTATATAGGAGCTCTAAATTTATTAACTACATAAATGAAGAGAAATTAAAATGAGTAAACAACTTGAAACTATTAAATAAATATCCTTTTACAAGAGGGAGGGGTAACATCAATAGCACAACAACCAGAGAATAACATTATGAGAGTTATTATACAGGCTTTAGCGGCGGTATTAGGAGGGAATTAATCATTATATACAAACTCAAGATACAAAGCTTTGTCATTGCCAACAGCGGATTCAGTAACTATAGTTCTTAGAGCACAACAGATTATACGTAAAAAAAGTGGAGTGTGTGATACTAAGGAAAGGATATATAATGAGTAATGATACATTTAGATATGAATCATGAGGAGCTAATATAGCGCTTTGTCACCCTAAATCAAAATATATAACATGATAGGAATTTTTTGATAGGATTAAGATAAAAATTAATTGAAGGAAATATTTTAAATATAAATATTTAAAAATTTAATTCATAAGGTATAATTAGTTATTAGATATGAAAATTGCATTAAATAGAGGTGTAATATGAGAGATAAAATAATAGAAATTATATTGAATAATCAAGACGAATTTACTTCGGGAGAAGAGTTATCTAAGCGACTGGGTATATCTAGAGCAGGTATATGGAAACATATAAAAGCTTTAAAAGAACAGGGTTACAATATTGAATCGGTGAACAAAAAGGGATATAAATTAATAGAAAAACCAGGTGATTTATTAACTTATAAAAATATTTGCCATGAATTAAATACTAAGTTCATAGGGAATAAAATAATACACTTTGATACAATAGACTCTACTAATGATTATGCAAAAGAAATAGCATCGGCAACAAATGAAGGAACTGTGGTTATTAGCGAAGAACAAACAAAAGGAAAAGGTAGATTAAGTAGACATTGGCACTCTAAATCTAATGAGGGAATATGGATGAGTATTGTGTTAAAGCCTAATATAATGCCATATAAAGCTCCATTTATAACATTAATAGCAGGGGCAAGTATATCAAGTGCATTAAATAATTTAGGTGTGAAAACATTGATAAAATGGCCTAATGACATAATATTAAATAACAAGAAAATATCAGGAATACTTACAGAACTATCTGCTGAAATTGAAAGAGTAAATCATATTGTGTTGGGAATTGGAATAAATGTAAAAACAATGGATTTTTCCCAGGAAATATCTGATATAGCAACATCATTATATAAAGAAAATTATAAAATATCTAGGGTGGATATAGTGAGAAATATTTTTACTGAATTTGAGAATCTATATTTAGACTATATTAACAATAATTCAAAAGATAAAACTTTGGATATATGTAGGAAATACTCAGCTATAATAGGGAAAGATATATATATATTACAAGGTGACGATAAAGAATTGGTAAAGTGCTTAGATATAAATGAAGATGGAAATTTAGTTGTGGAAAAACAAGATAAAACCATAAGAGAAATAATGTCAGGAGAAGTTTCTATAAGGGGTGTTAAAGGGTATGTATAACAATATACTAGATGTAAAAGGTTTAAAAGTAGGACAAGTAGAAGATGCAGAAGGATTAACGGGTTGTACGGTTGTAATATGCGAAGAAGGTGCAGTTTGTGGTGTAGATGTTAGAGGGGCAGCACCAGGAACTAGAGAAACTGACTTACTAGATCCGATAAATATGATTCAAAAAGTACATGCAGTGGTATTATCTGGAGGGTCAGCATTTGGATTAGAATCTACATGCGGTGTTAGCAAATATTTAGAAGAACAAAATATAGGTTTTGATGTAGGTGTTGCTAAAGTGCCGATAGTTGTAGGAGCTGTATTATTTGACTTGGCGGTAGGTGACCCTAAATGTAGACCTAACATAGATATGGGCTATAGAGCCTGTGAAATAGCGAGTACAACTGAATTGAAACAAGGGAATTATGGTGCTGGATGTGGAGCTACAGTGGGCAAAATAAAAGGTCCAGACTATGCTATGAAAGGTGGTATAGGTAGTTATTCTATAAAATTACCAAATGGACTTGTAGTATCCGCTTTAATAGCTGTAAATGCATTAGGAGATGTATATGAAAATGGACAAATTATAGCAGGAGTATTAGATGATAATAAGTCAAAAACACTTAGTACATATGAAATTATGAAGAGCGGAATTGCTAAAGGTGGATTTAGTATTGATAATACTACAATAGGAGTAATAGCAACTAATGCAAAACTAACAAAGGCGGAGTGCAAAAAAGTATCTCAAGTAGGTCATAATGGATATGCAAAAACTATATTTCCTATACATACTCCTCATGATGGAGATACTATATTTACAATGGCAACAGGTGAAATTGAGACAGATATAACATTATTAAGTTCTATAGCGACAGAAGTAGTAGAAAAAAGTGTTATAAATGCAATAAAAAATGCTAATTCTGTAAAAAACATACTTGCATATAAAGATATATCTTGCGAATAAGAGTTGTTGACAATCTCATGCGCTATTGATAAAATTATTTTTGTTACAGCTGGTATCCAAATTAATTTGGAGCTTGACTTGACATAAATATAATGGCATAAATCAGCTAAACTAAAAAAAGTCCGGCATCTTTTATGAGCTGGAACGGAGGTGTATTTTTTATGATGAACACACAATCATCAGCAACAAAAAAAGTAAATGTAAGAAGAATGACAGTGATAGGGGTTTTATCAGCAATATCTATCATGTTATCTATGATTCCAGGTATAGGATATATACCTATAGGCCCTACTAATGCAACTATAATGCATATACCAGTTATTATTGGTGCGATTATAGAAGGTCCTATAGTTGGAGCTACAGTAGGATTTATATTCGGTCTAACAAGTCTTTTAAAAGCATTAACAGCACCAACTGTAACATCTTTTGCTTTTATGAATCCATTAGTATCTATACTTCCAAGAGTGTTGATAGGAATACTAACATATTATATATATGAATTAGTTATGAAAGTAACTAAAAGGGTGTATGTATCTGGATTAGTAGCAGGAGCTTTAGGTTCTTTAGTAAACACAGTAGGTGTTTTAAGTATGATTTATATTTTATATGCTGGAAGATTTGCTGAAGCTTGTGGAGCAAGTGCCTCCGCTGCAGGGAAGTTTATATTTACGATTGGAACTACTAATGGTATACCTGAAGCTATAGTTTCAGCTTTAGTAGTATCTGCTGTTGTAGTGTCTCTAAAAAAAGTCATTAAAAGGTAGAAGGAAGGTTAAAATAGATGCTTTTAGTATTTGACGTTGGGAATACCAATATGGTTTTAGGTATATATAAGAATAAAGAATTAATAAAATATTGGAGAATTAATACTGATAAAGAAAAAACATCAGACGAGTATGGCATGCTTATAAATAATTTATTCCAATATGAAAATATAGATATGAAATCTATAGATGATGTTATAATATCATCTGTAGTACCTAATGTTATGCATTCTCTTGAAAATTTTTGCATAAAATATTGCAACAAACAACCTAAAGTAGTAGGTCCTGGGATAAAAACAGGATTAAATATAAAATATGATAATCCTAAGCAAGTTGGTGCGGACAGAATAGTAAATGCTGTTGCAGGGATTGAAAAATATGGATATCCCTTAATAATGGTAGACTTTGGAACTGCCACTACATTCTGCGCTATATCTGATAAAGGAGAATACTTAGGTGGAACTATAGCTCCAGGTATAAAAATATCAAGTGAAGCATTATTCCAAAGAGCGTCAAAGCTTCCGAGGGTTGAGTTGGTTAAACCAGGTTCAACTATATGTAAAAGTACTGTATCAGCTATGCAATCAGGTATAATATATGGGTACGTAGGATTAGTTGATAAAATAATAGAAATGATGAAAAAAGAATTAGGCAACGATGACGTAAAAGTAATAGCAACGGGAGGCCTAGCAACTCTTATTGCGTCAGAAACTAAAAGTATAGATAATGTAGATAGATTTTTAACTTTAGAAGGTTTAAGAATTATACATGATAAAAATAGAGAATAGTAGCAAGGAATTGGGTTATATATCCAGTTCCTTTTTTGCAATAATAGGTAAACTTATGGATATATAGTAATAAAATTTACAACTTATAGGAGGAGACAAATGATAAAAATAGGTAATGTTGAATTAAAAAATAAAGTTTTTTTATCACCTATGGCAGGTGTTACAGATCTTCCATTTAGATTAATATGTAAAGAACAAAACTGTGGAATGCTTTATACTGAAATGATAAATGCAAAAGCTTTATGTTATGATGATGAAAATACAAAAAAGATGTTAAAAATAGAAGAAGAGGAACATCCAGTTGCTGTTCAAATATTTGGATCAGACCCTGAATTTATGGGAAGAGCTGCTCAAATAATGAATGAATACCCAAATGAAATACTAGACATAAATATGGGATGTCCGGCTCCTAAGGTTGTAAAAAACGGAGATGGTTCTGCTCTTATGAAAAATCCTAAATTAGCAGAAGAAGTATTAAAGGCAGTAGTTAAAAACTCTAAAAAACCAGTCACTTTAAAGATAAGAAAAGGTTGGGATGACCAAAGTGTAAATGCAGTAGAAATATCAAAAATTGCTGAGGCATGTGGTATAAGTGCTTTAGCTATACATGGAAGAACTAGAGAACAATATTATTCAGGAAAAGCAGATTGGGATATAATAACTAAAATAAAGGAAAATATAAGTATACCAGTTATAGGTAATGGAGATGTATTTACAGTAGAGGATGCTATAAATATGTTAGACAAAACTAATTGTGATGCTATAATGATAGGTAGAGGATCACAAGGAAATCCTTGGATATTCAAGAGAATAAACCATTATATACAAACGGGCGAAATATTACCAGAACCTACTATAGAGGAAAAAATAAATACTGCTATAAAACATTTAGGACTTGCAGTAGAAGAACATGGAGAATATATTGCTGTAAGAGAAATGAGAAAACATATTGCATGGTATTTAAAAGGTCTTAGAAATTCTGCTAGAGTAAGAGATGAAGTTAATAAGATAGAAAGTTACGAAGATGTAGTGAATAAGCTTAAGGCATACATGCAAGACTGCTTGACATTAGAATAAGAGTAACTTATAATATAGCGCATAAATTAAAACAAAGTATATAAAAAATTTAAATAAAATTGGGAAAAATCCTAATACATAGTGAAGGAGTTGTAGGGGTTATGGAAGATAAGAAAGAAATACTGTTAACTCAAGAAGGATATCAAAAATTAGAAGAGGAGGTAGAACTTTTAAAGACGGTAAGAAGAAGAGAAGTTGCTGATAGGATAAAGGTAGCTATATCTTTTGGAGATATATCTGAGAACTCTGAGTATGATGAAGCTAAAAACGAGCAAGCTCAAGTAGAAGAAAGAATATTAAAATTAGAAAATATGATAAGAAGAGCTGTTATCATAGATGAAAGTAAAATAGATGTTAATGTTGTTACTATAGGTTCTATAGTAAAAGTAAAAGATGTTGAATATGATGAGGAAGTTGAATATGTGATAGTAGGTTCGGCGGAAGCTGATCCATATGAAGGAAGAATATCAAACGAATCACCAGTAGGAAAATCTCTTTTAGGAAGAAGCATAGGAGATGTTGTAGAAGTTCAAGTTCCAGATGGAGTTGCAAAGTTTGAAATATTAGAAATAAAAAGATAATCGGGAGGAAAACAAATGAACAATGATCAACAAAATGTTAATAATGACCAATTACAAGAAGATCTTAGTGAAGTTCTTCAAGTAAGAAGAGATAAGTTAGCTAAATTACAAGAAATGGGAAGGGATCCTTTCCATGTGAGTAGATATGACAGAACTAGTAACTCTATGGAAATAAAAAATGATTTTGAAAATTTCGAAGGAAAAGTAGTTAAGATAGCTGGTCGTATAATGAGCAAGAGAATCCAAGGTAAAGCAGGATTTATCGACATACAAGATCAAGAAGGAAGAATCCAATGTTATGTTAGATTAGATAGAATAGGAGAAGAAGAATATTCTATATTCTCTACATATGACATAGGTGACATATTAGGTGTAGAAGGTGAAGTATTCAAGACTAAGAAGGAAGAGATATCTATAAAAGCTAATGAAGTTGCATTATTATCTAAATCTCTTCAAATATTACCAGAAAAATATCATGGTTTAAAAGACCAAGATTTAAGATATAGACAAAGATATGTTGACTTAATAGTTAACCCAGAAGTAAAAAATGCTTTCTTAACAAGAACTAAAGCATTAAAAGCTTTAAGATCATATTTAGATACAAGAGGATTCTTAGAAGTTGAGACTCCTATATTAAATACTTCAGTTGGTGGAGCTAATGCTAGACCGTTTATAACGCATCACAATACGCTAGATATACCAATGTACCTAAGAATAGCTAACGAGTTATACTTAAAGAGACTTATAGTTGGTGGATTTGATAAAGTATATGAAATGGGAAGAATGTTTAGAAATGAAGGTATGTCTATAAAGCATAACCCAGAGTATACTGCTATAGAATTATACCAAGCATATGCGGATTATACAGATATGATGGAAATAACAGAAAATGTTATAGCTCATATGGCTGAAGCTGCAACAGGGAGTATGAAAGTGAATTATCAAGGTACTGAAATAGATTTCACTCCTCCGTGGAAAAGAATGACTATGGAAGATTGTGTTAAGGAATATACAGGTGTAGATTTCTCTAATATAAATACAGATGAAGAAGCTTTAAAGGTAGCTAAGGAAAAAGGAATAGAAATAACTCCTGGAATGAGAAGAGGAGAAGTTATAAATGCAATGTTTGAAGAGTTTGGAGAAGATAAATTAATCCAACCTACATTTATAACTCATCATCCAGTTGAAGTGTCTCCATTAGCGAAGAGAAATGTGGAAGACCCAAGAAGAACAGATAGATTTGAAGCTTTTGCAAATAAATGGGAATTAGCTAATGCATTCTCTGAGCTTAATGATCCAATTGACCAAAAAGGAAGATTCTTAGATCAATTAAGAAAAAGAGAATTAGGAGATGACGAAGCTTGTGATATGGATGAGGACTTCATAAATGCTCTAGAAGTAGGTTTACCTCCTACAGGAGGACTTGGAATAGGTATAGATAGAGTTATGATGCTATTAACTAACTCTCCATCTATAAGGGATGTTATATTGTTCCCTACAATGAAACCGATAGATAGTTCTTCAAATAAAATAGAAGAATAATCTATTTATTATAAAAGACTTATGCGAATTGAGTTTAATTTTGAGCATAAGTCTTTTTTTATATTAGAGAAATAAATTTTACATGATTTATTGATAGGTATAAATTATGAATTAGGCTATTAGCGTATTTTTTAATAAAATAAGCATAAATATTAAAATTATTGACCGGATAAAGTGAATTTTTCATTGTTAAAAAGTACATAAAGTATATTTTGTATAGTTTTTATTTGATATTTTTAACAGTAAATATTAAAAATTACTAAAGAATAGTGCAGATTAAATGTTTTTAATGAAAAAAAAACAGTCAAATTATTAGAATATAAAAGTACATAGAAGAATTTTTGTAAAGGAAAGTATCATAAAAATAAAGAACTTTATATAAAATAAAAAATTGGGGGTAAATTCTATGTCTCAAGTTATGAATTGGTTATGTTTAATATGTATTAGTTTTTTGGTGCTTGATGTTATGATTTATTTTTGTAAAGATGTAATAAAAATATTTAATAGTGTAGAAAATAAAAAGCGCAAACCTATTGTAAAAACTAAAGTTGCAACGGTTGAATATATATACGAAACTAAAATAGCAAAATAAAATTAAAAAAAATAAGAAAAACTATTGACGATATAGAAATGAGATGGTATAGTTATACTTGTCCTTAAGAAAAGGGCAAACAACAAAAACAAAAAGGCAAGACTGATTCAGAAAAGTATGATTGACGATGAGGTAGCCGATAAGAACTTTGAAAATTAAACAGTAGGTTAATTTATAGAATTTGAAACAAACCAAACAAACAAAGCCAGATATATAACAGTATCTGAGCCCGTTAAACTTTTATTTGAGAGTTTGATCCTGGCTCAGGATGAACGCTGGCG
>NZ_DATIRC010000167.1:0-6426 GCF_035470145.1 Romboutsia sp. | reverse complement strand
TTATCTCAATTTAAACTTGCTAATAGTTTTTTTATTCAACATAGTATGATAGGTCTATTTTAATCATTTGATTCATTCTCATACATAAGTCTATACCTCTGCATTGTATCACTAAATATATCAGCTATAGGTGGTGGCGTATATGTTATCGCATTAGCCCCAGCCTCTATTGTTTCAATAATAGTCTCCTCAGTCGACCCTCCTGTTGCTATAATAGGAAAGTCCGGGAACTTTTCTCTTATTTTTTTCACTATGTAGGCAGTTTTTCTTGCACCTGAAACATTAAGGATTGTTGTCCCAGCATTAATTCTAGCCTCTATATCCTCATACTCTGAAACAACAGTAACTATAATAGGTATATCGATAGTATCTCTCATGTTTCTTATAACTTCATTTGATGTAGGACTATTGACAACAACTCCCATCGCCCCCTTAAACTCAGCATCTAAAGCTAAGTTTGCCACTCTCTTTCCCATTGTAGTACCTCCACCAACACCACAAAAAACCGGCACATCTGCCGCCGATACTAAAGTTTGAGTTATAAGTGGCTGAGGTGTAAAAGGATATACAGCCATTATCGCATCTGCGTTATTATTTTTAATAACAGCTACATCAGTTGTGAAAATAAAAGACTTTAATACCTTTCCAAATATTTTTATACCACTCGCTTGTCTTATTACATCTGGAATCTCAATTATATAACTTCTAAGCATTCCTTTAATCTCAGGCACATACCTACCCATTTCTTATCCTCCTCATATTGAATGTAATTAATTCAATATTCTTAATACTTTAAGCTAAATTATACAATAATATATAATTTAATTACAATACTTAGTATTTCTGAAGTTCAAATGTCTACTAATATACTAATTTGCTTTAAAGCGTATCTTAAATCAAAAGCATCCTTTACTATTATTATTTTGCACAAAATCCAATTAATTATTTCAATCATATTCTATGTTTTAATATAGTGTTGAAATTCAGTATATAGTAACTAATCCCCTAAAATGGCAATTGCCCGAATAGGCGCTACATCGGAGTTGATTTATCACTATATAGAATTATACTCTCCTTTGCATATAAGCTCTGTAGGACCTATCATAAATATCTCTCCTTCTTTTTCTTCTATAAGGAGCTTACCACCTTTTACTTTTACATTTATTTTTTTACCGCAATTATAAATAATTGAACTTATTATAGCGGATGCAGCCGCTCCTGTTCCACAAGCAAGAGTAATACCTACTCCTTTTTCCCAAGTTAAAACCTCAATATTTTCTTTATCAATAACCTTACAGAAATTCACATTTGTTTTTATAGGAAAGATTTCATTATTTTCTATTACTTTCCCAATTCTCTCAAAATCCATTCCATTAAAATCTTCCACAAATAATACAGTATGAATAGTTCCTATGACTAATGAACTAATTTTAAGTTTCTCATTATCTACGGTAATTTCCTTATTAATATAGTACTCCCCTTCTATATCTTTTGGTATCTCCTTGCTTGAAAATAATGGTTTACCTAAATTAACCTTTACGAAGTTTACTTTATTATCTTCTACGATAACTTCTACCTTCATAATTCCAGCTAAAGTTTCAACATTAAACTTAGTATTATTTACAATATTATTTTCATATACAAATTTTGAAAAACATCTTATCCCATTACCGCACATAGTAGCTATACTTCCATCTGCATTGTAAAAACACATTTTTACATCTGCTACATCTGATTTTTCAACTACTATCATTCCATCTGCACCAATTCCAAAGTGTCTGTGACAAACTCTTTTTGCTAATTCACTATAATTTATAGTATTTAAATCACTAACTTTAAATACTATAAAATCATTTCCTGTACCTTGAAATTTTTGAAATTGAATCATTATTTTTCCTCCACTGACTAGCCGTTACAACATGCTATTATTTCTTTAAATATTGTTAAAAATTCATTTATTTCATCATAAGTTATATATAGTGATGGTAATAACCTGATTATAGTATTACTTGTAGAATTTAATAATACTTTTTTCTCTTGTGCTATTTGCTTTATAGTGTTTGCATATTCTCCAACATCAACACCTATCATAAGCCCTCTACCTCTTACTTCTTTTATTACATTAGGATATTTTTCTTTTAAATTATTTAATTCTCTTATTAAATAATCACCTTTTTGTTTTACTTCTTCACATAAATTAGTGTTAACTAACTTATCCATTATATATTCTCCACATGCACAAGATACTGGATTTCCACCAAATGTACTTCCGTGGTCTCCTGGCTTTAAAATCCCTTCTACTCCTTCACTAACTAGCATAGCTCCTAAAGGTATTCCTCCACCTACAGATTTAGATATAGTTACTACATCAGGTATAAAATTGTATTTTTCATAAGCAAATAAATCGCCAGTTCTTCCCATACCTGTTTGAACTTCATCTATAACTACTAAGAAGTTATATTCTTTAGATAGCTTTACTACCTCATCTATAAATTCTTGTGATATTTCTACTATTCCACCTTCACCTTGAATGATTTCTAAAAATAAACCACAAGTATTTTCGTTCACTTTTTCCTTTAGCGATTCTATATTGTTATACTCAAAATAGCTAACTCCTGGTATAAGAGGCATGAATTCTTTTTGATATTTTTCTTGACCTGTAAGTGATAATCCACCATTAGTTCTACCATGGAAGGAATTATATGCAGATAATAACTCATATTTATTCTCACTAAATTGCTTTCCATATTTTCTACATAATTTTATAGCAGCTTCATTTGATTCTGTTCCTGAATTTGTAAAAAACACCTTAGATGCAAAAGTATTTTCCACAAATAATTTTGCTAAATTAACAACAGGTTCGCTCACAAAGTAATTAGACAAATGCATATATTTTGCTGCTTGATTTATCATAGCTTCGACAATTCCCTTATCG
Source organism: Romboutsia sp. (assembly GCF_035470145.1). Lineage (GTDB taxonomy): Bacteria > Bacillota > Clostridia > Peptostreptococcales > Peptostreptococcaceae > Romboutsia_D. The sequence continues at coordinate 3,491 of NZ_DATIRC010000167.1, read as the reverse complement.
TGACCTAAATTATTTACTGATATACCACTATACATATCAAGATATTTGTTTCCATCAATATCATAAAGATACGAACCTTCTCCTTTATTTATTATTAAATCACTTCTATTATAAGTATTTAATATATATCTTTTATCTTTCTCGTGTAAATTTTTCATACTATCCTCCTAAAATGAAAAGGTATATTAATTCTCCTAAGAGCCTTAATATACCTTTGATATACTATCTTAAGTCTTCTAATATTTTTACTTTGTCTGCAGTTTTTGCATCTTTTTCTTTTATAACTCTAGCAGGTGTACCTGCTACAACGGTATCCGCTTCTACATCATCGATTACAACAGCTCCAGCAGCAACAACTGCACCTTTACCTATTCTTACACCTTCAAGTATAACAGCATTTGCACCTATCATAACATTATCTTCTATTATTACAGGTGTTTTACTTGGTGGTTCTAATACTCCTGCTACTACAGCTCCTGCTCCTACGTGAACATTCTTACCTATAGTTCCTCTAGCTCCTACAACAGCATTCATATCTATCATAGTATTTTCGCCTATTTCTGCACCTATATTTATAACTGCACCCATCATTATAACTGCATTTTCACCTATACTCACTCTATCCCTTATTATTGCACCAGGTTCTATTCTTGCCTTTATATTTTTCATATCTAACATCGGTATAGCTGAATTTCTTCTATCATTTTCTATTTCAAAGTACTCTATTTTATCTTTATTTGAATTTAAAACATTCTCTATATTACTATGTTGTCCAAATACAATTTTGAATCCATCTTCTCCAAAAACTTTACAATCAGGAAAATCTACATTATCTAATTCTCCCTTTATGTATACCTTTACAGGTGTGCTTTTTTTAGCTTCTTTTATGAACCTTGCTATTGCATATGGGTCCGTAAGGTTGTTATCATTTAAATTATTTTCATTAGTATTCATATTATTAGTCCCTTCTTAGTTGTTATTTATTAAATTATCCATACAATATAATTTAGCTTCTTTATTTGCAATGTATTTTGCAGCTTTTACTGCTCCTTCTGCAAATATACTTTTAGAAAGTGCTGTATGTTTAATTTCTATTATTTCATCCATACCTGCAAAGATTACAGTATGTTCTCCTGGTATAGTTCCTCCACGAACTGCGTGAATTCCTATTTCTTTATCATTTCTTTTTGAGTCGTTTCCTTCTCTTCCATAGTTATATTCCATAGAATTATTTAACTCTTCATTCATAGCATTAGCTATCATATATGCTGTTCCACTAGGTGCATCTACCTTTTTATTATGATGTTTTTCTATAATTTCTATATCAAAAGTATCACTTAATACCTTAGCTGCTTTTTTAACTAAATCTATAAGTACATTTATTCCTAATGATGTATTTGAAGATTTAAATATAGGTATATATTTAGAAGATTCCTGTATTTTTTCTTCTTGCTCTTTATTAAGTCCTGTAGTAGCTATAACTGCACCTATTTTTTTCTCTACACAAAACTTTAACAACTCTTCTAAGTTAGAGGGATTAGAGAAATCTATTATAACATCACAATTTATATCTATTTTTGATGCACTTTCATATACAGGATAATCATTATGATATAAACTAGTATTTCTATCTATACCTAAAACTATATGTGCATCATCCATATTACCTATAACTTGTGTTAAAATCCTTCCCATAGCTCCATTGCATCCACTTATTCCTATTCTTAACATACTATTTCTCCTCTGTATTTATTCCATATCTGTTCATCTCACTTTTTAATATTTCTAAGTTTTCATTAGTCATATTAGTAAGTGGTAATCTTAATTCTCCTGCCTCCATACCCATTAAATTCATAGCTGTTTTTACAGGTATAGGGTTTACTTCTATAAATAAAGTATTTATAAGTCCATTCATTCTTAATTGTAGATTTCTTGATTCTATTATATTGCCATTTAGGTACTCAATAACCATATCATGAGTGTCTTTTGGTAATATATTAGCTACAACTGATATAACACCTTTACCTCCTAATGATAATATCGGCACTACCATATCGTCATTTCCACTGTATATAGAGAAGTTTTCACCACATAATCTAGCTATTTCAGCAACTTGACTTATATCTCCACTAGCTTCTTTTATTCCAACTACATTTTTTATCTGAGAAAGTTTTTTTACTGTACTAGGTGATAAATTCACTCCTGTTCTTCCTGGAACACTATAAAGTATTATTGGTAAATCAACACTATTTGATATAGCTTCATAATGTTTTATTAATCCTAATTCAGTAGCTTTATTGTAATAAGGCGTTACTACTAATAACCCATCAACACCAACTTCTTGACAATACTTACTTAATTCTACTGAATAAGCTGTATTATTACTTCCACTCCCTGCTATAACAGGTATTCTTTTTTTAACTGCATCCACAGTGAACTTTATAACTTCTTTTCTCTCTTTATCACTCATAGTTGCTGATTCACCAGTTGTTCCACATATTATTATGGAATCTGTTTCATTTTCTATATGCCATTCTATTATTTCTCTTAATTTTTCAAAATCTACTCCATCATTTTTAAAAGGCGTAACTAGTGCCACACCAGAACCTACAAATATACTCATATATATAATCCTCCAATTTATAAATTATTTAATAATAACTCTACTAATTTAATAATAACTCTGCTATTTGAACTGTATTAGTAGCAGCTCCCTTTCTGACATTGTCAGCTACTACCCACATATTAATTCCATTATCTACACTATAATCTCTTCTTATTCTTCCAACGTATACTTCATCTTTTCCTTCTACATCTATTGGCATTGGATATATATTATTTTTAACATCATCCACCACTACTATACCCTCTACATTTTCAAGCAGCTCATATACTTTAGCTAATTCAAATTCCTTTTCAAATTCTACATTCATAGATACACTATGACCATATTTAACAGGAACTCTAACTGTAGTAGCCGTAACTTTTACATTCTGATCATTTAATATTTTTTTAGTTTCTTCTATCATTTTTATTTCTTCCTTAGTGTATAGATTTTCCATAAATTCATCTATATGAGGAATACAGTTGTATGCTATTTGATGAGGATACTTTTGATTTTCTCCTCCATTTATTCCATTTTCTAAATCCATTATTCCACCAATCCCAGAACCTGAAACAGCTTGGTAAGTTGAGTATATTATTCTCTTTATTTTAAAAGCTTCATGAAGTACTTTAAGAGGTACTACAGATTGAATTGTAGAACAGTTTGGATTCGCTATTATACCATTGTTCCACTTTATATCTTCAGGATTTACTTCTGGAACTACTAGTGGTATATCTTTGTCCATTCTCCATACACTAGAATTATCAACTACTATTACACCATTGTCTCTTGCTATAGGAGCAAACTTTTTACTAACACTTCCACCTGCTGAAAATAAAGCTATGTCTATATCTCTCTTAAATGAATCTTCTGTTAATTCTTCTAC
>NZ_DATIRC010000166.1:0-3483 GCF_035470145.1 Romboutsia sp. | reverse complement strand
TTACCAAATTAATTACACCTAAACCTATTATAAGACATAAAGATTGTGTAAAGTGTGGTAAATGTATAGAAGCTTGTCCAGCTAAAGTTATGGACATTACTGAAAATAAAGTAAGTATAAATTTAGATAAATGTATAAGATGCTATTGTTGTCATGAACTTTGCCCTAAAAAAGCTGTAGATATTAAACGTAGTTTTATATTCAAACTTATAAAGTAATAAAATGAACTGAAATATGAATATTAAAATAAAAAAGATGAAATTAATTCGTTATAGTATTTAAAATGATAATTAAATAATATATAATATAAGAAAAATATTCAATCAATGGGGGAAAATTTATGGCTTCAAAAAGAGAAGATGTAGAGTATTTAGAATATATATTTAGCAAATTTTATGATATTGGAGCTAATTCATATGGTGGGGTAACAAGACTTGGATATTCTAAAGTTGAAGATGAAATGCATGATATGTTTAAAGATTTAGGAGAAAATGAAGGATTTGATACTTATATAGATGAAGTAGGAAATACATATGTAGCAAATGATATCTCAGATAAAAAATATTACTTGATAGGTTCTCACTTGGATTCTGTTGTAAATGGCGGTAGATATGATGGTGTAGCAGGGGTTATTGCAGGTCTTTTAATATTAAAATGGGCAAAGGATGATAACTTAGATATATCAATAAGAGTTGGAGCATTTAGATGCGAAGAGTCTAGTAATTTTGGTAAGTGTACTATAGGTAGTGGGCTTATAACTGGGGAACTTACTAAAGGTGATGTAGGTGGACTTGTGTCTAAGACCGGTAAATACATAAGAGAAGTATTTAATAATAAAGGATACAACCTAAGTCCTAAAAAAATAGAAAACATAAAGCAATATTTAGAACTACATATTGAACAAGGTAAGGTACTAGAAGAGTACGGTATAAAGGTAGGAATCGTTAGTGATATAGCAGGTCCAAGAAGGTTTGATGTAAGTATTTTAGGAGAAGCTGAACACTCAGGAGCAACACCTATGGATATGAGACAAGATGCCCTTTGTGCTGCTTCAGAATTTATACTAGAGTTAGAAAAGCTAGGAAGGCAGGAAAGTTATAGAAAATCTGTAACAACTGTAGGTGTAATCAATAATGGTCCAAATGTGTTAAATGTTATACCAGGTGAAGTTAATCTTGGAGTAGATATAAGAGGAATCGATATAGATAGCTTAGATGTTATTGAAAAAGGTATGAAAAGTTTAGCAAAGGAAATTTGTGAGAAAAGAAATGTAAATATATTTATACAAGATAGTGGTAGATTTGATCCTGTGAAAATGAGTTCATACATGCAAAAGAAATTAATTGAGTGTAGTGATAAGTTAAAAATATCTCACAAAGTAATGCCAAGTGGAGCAGGTCATGATGCAATGGCATTTAGTAAAATCTGTGATACAGCAATGGTATTTATACCATGTTATAGAGGTATAAGCCACAATAAAAGCGAGTTTTCATCATTGTTAAGTATATATGATGGAGCAAAGGTTATATATGAATATCTAAAAGGGGAAATGTAGACATGATACTTATAAAAAATGGAAGAGTAATAGATCCAAGCACGAAAAGAGATGAAGTTTTAGATATAATTATTAAAGATAATAAAATCGAAAAAATAGGTAAATTTCCTATAACAAGTGAATATAAAAATGTAATAGATGCAAGTGGAAATATAGTAGCGCCAGGACTTATTGATGTACATGTACATTTTAGAGATCCAGGGTTTACTCATAAAGAAGATATAGAAAGTGGTTCACTATCAGCTGCTAAAGGTGGATTTACAACTGTTATATGTATGGCAAATACTAATCCAATAGTAGATAATGAAAAAACTTTAAAATATATAAATGATAAAGCTAAAAAGTCACCAATTAATGTATTACAAGTAGGTTCTATAACTAAAGGATTTAAGGGTGAAGAATTAGTAGATATGGACAAGCTTAAAAATAAAGGTGCTGTAGGATTTAGTGATGACGGACTTCCTATAACAAATAGCGATATTATACTTGAAGCAATGAATAAAGCAAAAGAATTAGATGTTCCTTTAAGTTTCCATGAAGAAGATCCATCTTTAATAACATGTGCAGGTGTAAATGAAGGTGAAATATCTAAAGAAATGGGAATAGTTGGTGCATCAAATGTAGCTGAAGATGTTATGGTGGCAAGAGATTGTATGCTAGCCCTAAAGAGTGGAGCAAAGGTTAATATACAACATATAAGCTCAGGGGCATCTGTTGAAATGGTGCGAATGGCTAAAAAATTAGGGGCTAATGTATATGCAGAAGCTACTCCACATCACTTTACATTAATAGAAGATGATGTATTAACTTATGGAACTAATGCTAAGATGAATCCACCATTAAGAACGGTAGATGATAAATATAAAATTATAGAAGGTTTACAAGATGACACTATTGAGATAATAGCAACAGACCATGCACCTCATACATATGAAGAAAAAAATGTGGAATTTACGAAAGCTCCAAGTGGAATTGTAGGGCTTGAAACAGCATTAGCACTTGGTGTAACCAACTTAGTTAGAAAAGGTCATTTAAGTATTATGAAGTTAATAGAAAAGATGACTATAAATCCTGCAAGATTATATAATTTACAAAGTGGATGTATAAAAGAAGGGGTACAAGCTGATTTAGTAATATTTAATGCAAATGAAAAATATATTGTTAGTGAATTTGCTTCAAAGTCTTTTAATTCGCCGTTTAAGGGACATACTTTATATGGAAAAATTAACTACACTATATGTAAAGGTAATATAGTATTTGAAAATATAGAAGAAAATAAATAGAATGAAAAAATACCCAATATCTCAAGTTAGATAATGGGTATTTTTTAGGAAAATTATAATCTGATTAAATAACGATTTATATAAATTTAAGTGTTTTTTGTAGAAAAATTATACTTATTGAATTAGAATTATATCATGGAAAAATATAGTAAAAGTATTAAAATAGGGAAGGGGGATTTATATGAAAACTATAAAGGTATGTATTGGGAGTGCATGTCATATAAAAGGTTCATATGAAGTTATAGAAATATTTAAAGAGTTAATAGAAGAATATAAATTACAAACGAAAGTAGAACTATGCGGTTCATTTTGTTTAGGTAAATGTAGAGATGCAGTTTCTGTTATGAGGTGGGATGAAAAAATATTTTCTATTTCAAAAGAAAATGCAAGGGAAATGTTTAAAAATGAGTTTATATCATATTTATAAAGGTGGGAGTTTTAATGTGGTTTATGGAAATTTCAAAAGCTAATTGCAAAAATTGCTATGCTTGCATAAGGGTATGCCCTGTACATGCTATTAAAGTTGAAAATGAACAAGCACAAATTATAAAAGAAAGATGTATTGTTTGTGGTAAGTGCTTTAAGAGATGTCCGCAAAATGCTAAGTTAATAAAGTCTGAAAAAGAAATGGTAAAACACTATATA
>NZ_DATIRC010000165.1:0-45458 GCF_035470145.1 Romboutsia sp. | reverse complement strand
AAACTGTGGTAGTTCTTCATTAAAATATCAATTAATAGATATGTCAAATGAAGAAGTTTTATGTATAGGATTAGTTGAAAGAATAGGTATAGAAGGTTCTATACTTAAGCAAGAAAAAGATGGTGTTGAAGGTAAATTAGTAGTAGAACAAGCAATGAAAAACCATCAAGATGCTATTAAGTTAGTATTAGACGCTGTTGTTGATCCTAAGTTTGGTGGAGTTAAAGAAATAAGCGAAGTAGAAGCTGTAGGACACAGAGTTGTTCACGGTGGAGAGAAGTTCGCAGGATCAGTTTTAATAACTGATGAAGTTAAGGCTGCTTTAGTTGAATGTACTGACTTAGCTCCTTTACACAACCCAGCTAACATAATGGGAATAGAAGCTTGTGAAGCTATACTTCCAGGTGTTCCAATGGTAGGAGTATTTGATACTGCTTTCCATCAAACAATGCCTAAATCATCTTACTTATATGGTTTACCTCATGAGTTATACACTAAATATGGTGTAAGAAGATACGGATTCCACGGAACTTCTCACAAGTATGTATCTCAAAGAGCTGCTGCTATGTTAGGAAAGAACATAGAAGATACTAAGATAATAACTTGTCACTTAGGAAATGGAGCTTCTATAGCTGCTGTTAATGGTGGAAAATGTGTAGATACATCTATGGGATTCACTCCATTAGAAGGATTAGTAATGGGTACTAGATGTGGAGATATAGATGCTGCTATATTACCATTCTTAATGGAAAAAGAAGGATTAGATGCTAAAGGATTAAGTGATTTAATGAATAAAAAGTCAGGTGTATACGGAATGACTGGTATATCAAGTGACTTTAGAGATATAGAAGGAGCAGCTGAAAAAGGTGATGAGAAAGCTCAAGTTGCTTTAGATGCTTATGTTCAAAAAGTTAAGAAATATATAGGATCTTATACTGCAGAAATGAATGGCGTTGATGCTGTTGTATTCACTGCTGGTGTAGGTGAAAATGGTATAGAAATAAGAGAAGAAATAGCTTCTAACATGGAATTCTTAGGAATGAAGTTAGATAAAGAAGCTAATAAGGTTAGAGGTAAAGAAAGAGTAATATCTGCAGAAGACTCTAAAGTTAAAGTATTATTAATACCAACTAATGAAGAGTTAATGATAGCTAGAGATACACTAGCTTTAGTAAAATAATTAAAAATGGATATAATATAGTTAAGGTAGGGTAAAACCTACCTTAACTTATGTCTAATATGTATATTAGATTTTATTCCAAAAATATCTATCAAGTAAAAATACTTGACAAACAAAGACCAAATTTGTATAATAAATTGGTAATGTATTGAGGTGAATTTAATGCAAATCAGTCTAGATAGATTAATTAGAAGAGAAACTGACAAAATAGACTTGAATTTTTGTCAAAAAGTTGATACTATTAATTATTGTGATAAGAATTACAAATTAGCTTCACCAATAAGTATAAACGGTAAAATCTCAACTACTAAAAGTGGTTTTTACTTAGATGTAGACGTAGAATTTACACTTCTTGATAATTGTTCAAGATGCTTAGAAGAGGTAGAAGTGCCAATAGAATATTCTATACAAGGTTTTTTAGTTAAAGAAGACTTTGACGAAGATAGTTTTGAAGATGATGATGCATTTATCTATGATGGACAAGAACTAAATATTATAAACATAATAGAGCAGACATTAGACTTCAAAATGCCAGCAAGAGTTCTTTGTGATGAAAATTGCAAAGGTCTTTGCCAAGGATGCGGAGCAAACTTAAATAAAGAAGATTGTTCTTGCAATGAAATCGCGAACGACGAGGAGATTATAGATCCCCGTTTTGCTAAATTAAAAGATATATTTAAAAACGACTAAGGAGGTGGCGTAAATGGCAGTACCAAAGCGTAAAACATCTAAATCAAAAACAAAAATGAGAAGAGCAGCTAACTCAAAAATGGTAGCAACTGGATTTGTAAGTTGCCCACAATGTCATGAGCCAAAATTACCACATAGAGTATGTCCAGACTGTGGATATTATAAAGGTAAAGAAGTTGTATCTAACTAATAACTTCTAAAAACATGTAGATTACTCTACATGTTTTTTTTGTTTAAAAGGGAAAATAATAGATAATTAAAAATAAATAAAATATTTTACTCAATATCGATTCTAAAAAATAATAATAAAAGTATTGATAATTTTATTATGATATTATATACTACTATTAGTAGCTGGTACTAATTACAGCTATAAAATCTGGAGGTAATATGAAAAAGAAAAGTAAAGCCAAAAGACAAAACGAACTTATTGAAATGCTACAGGCTGACCCTTTCTATACAGATGAAGAACTAGCTAGTTTATTCCAAGTAAGTATTCAAACAATAAGACTAGATAGAATGAGTTTAAATATACCTGAATTAAGAGAAAGAGTTAAGTCAATAGCAGAAACAGAAAGTTTAAAAGTTAAAACTTTAGGAGTTAAGGAAATTACAGGCGAGATAATTGACTTATCAGTAGGGCAACTAGGAATATCTATGTTAGAAATTACAGAGGACATGCTTTACTCTAAAACTAATACTTTAAAGGATACATATATATTTTCTCTAGCAGACTCATTAGCTATGGCTATAATAGATGCGCCAAAGGTAATTATGAGATTTGCAAATGTAAAATGCTTGAAATTAATACAACAAAGAGATAGGCTTATAGCAAAAGCTGAAATTTATAAAAAAGCAGATAAGAAGCACTATATAAAAGTTGTTGTTAATAATAAAGCACAAGAACAAATATTTAGAGGGAAATTCATATTTGAAGAATTAGACTAGGAGGAGAAGTTATGAGAATAGTAATAGATGGTATGGGTGGAGATAATGCACCTAAATCTAACGTAGAGGGTGCTATAAGTGCCATAAAAGAATACAATGTTGATTTAATAATCACTGGAGATAAAGATGTATTAGAAAAGGAATTTTCTAATTATGAATTTGATAGAAGTAAATTAGAAATAGTTCATACTACCGAAATTATACAAAATGAGGATAAACCTGTAAAAGCTATTAAATCTAAAAAAGATTCATCTATGGTTGTTGCTTTAAGACTTGTAAAAGAGGGTAAAGCAGATGCAGTTATATCAGCTGGCAACACAGGAGCATTACTTGCAGGAGGACTATTCGTAGTAGGTAGGATAAAAGGTATAGATAGACCTTGTTTATGCCCTGCTATACCTAATGTAAAAAGAGGAATGACTCTTATAGCAGATGGTGGAGCTAATGCAGATTGTAAACCTAGAAATCTAGTAGAATTTGCAGCAATGAGTAATATATATGCAAAAAAAGTTTTAGGTATAGAAAGTCCGAAAGTAGCATTAGCGAATGTAGGTATAGAAGAAGGTAAAGGAAATGATTTAGCAAAAAAAGCTTATGAAGAGCTTAAACATATAGATTTGAATTTCATAGGAAATGTAGAAGCAAGAGATGTAATAAATGCATATACAGATATAATTGTTTGTGACGGGTTTACAGGAAACATATTGTTGAAATCGACAGAAGGTGTAGCCATGTCTGTTATGAGTTTATTAAAAGAAACATTTTTATCTAGCACAAAAGGAAAAATAGGTGCAATGCTTTTAAAAGATAATTTAATAAAGCTAAAAAGTTTTATGGATTATGCAGAATATGGAGGAGCACCACTTTTAGGAGTTAATGGCGGTGTTATAAAAGCACATGGAAGTTCTGACTCAAGAGCTATAAAAAATGCTATAAATCAAGGGATTAAATTTACAAAAGGAAATGTTGTTGATGATATAAAAGATTTTATAAAAACGGTTGAAGATAAAGAAGATAAAAAAGATGAAAAATAAAAATAGACTCGTTTTGGAGGTTTAAATTATATATGAACAAAAAAGCTGGGATATTAGGAGTAGGAAGTTATTTGCCAAATAAAATAGTAGATAATTTTTACTTTGAAAAGATAATGGATACAAGTGATGAGTGGATAAAAACTAGAACTGGAATAAGTGAAAGAAGAATGGTGGATGAGAATGAAACTACTTCAGATTTGTCTACAAAAGCAGCACTAAATGCAATAAAGTGCGCAAATTTAACTCCTCAGGATATAGACTTAATAATTGTAGCTACAGCAACTCCAGATATGGCATTTCCATCAACAGCATGTATAGTACAAGAAAACATAGGCGCGACTCATGCAGCTGCATTTGATATATCAGTAGCATGTTCAGGTTTTATATATGGGATTACTATAGCTAAACAATTTGTTGAAACTGAAATGTATAAAAATATTCTTGTAATAGGGGCAGAAGCTCTTTCAAGAGCCGTAGATTATAATGATAGATCTACTGCAATACTGTTTGGAGATGGTGCAGGTGCAGTTGTAATAGGAAATGTTGATGAAGGTGGAATATTATCTACATATTTAGGTTCTGATGGTAAAGGAAAAGACGTATTAACCCTACCAGTTGGAGATTCTATAAAAATGTCGGGAAGTGACGTATATAAGTTTGCAGTAAGAATAATGGGGGAAGCTTCATTAAAAGCCCTTCAAATGGCAAACTTAGATGCAACGGAAATAGACTGTCTTATACCACATCAAGCTAACATTAGAATAATAGAAGCATCAGCAAAAAGACTAAAATTAGATATGGATAAAGTTTATGTTAATCTAAACAAATACGGAAATATGTCAGCAGCATCAATTCCTGTTGCACTAGATGAAGCATACAGACAAGGAAAGATAAATAAAGGCGATAATGTAGTTTTAGTAGGATTTGGTGGCGGACTAACTTGGGGCGCTTCAGTAATAAATTGGAGTATACAAGGAGGAAAAAATGAATAAAGTTTGTGAATTGTTAAATATAAAATACCCAATAATTCAAGGCGGAATGGCTTGGGTAGCAAATTCTTCTTTAGCAAGTGCAGTTTCAAATGCAGGAGGTCTTGGTCTTATTGCGGGAGGAAATGCACCTAAGGAAATCATAAAAGAAGAGATACGTAAATGTAGAGAATTAACAGATAAGCCGTTTGGTGTAAATGTTATGCTATTATCTCCATTTGTAGATGAAATAATAGATTTGATAATAGAAGAAAAAATACCAGTAATAACAACTGGAGCAGGTAATCCTGCAAAGTATCTAGATAGATTAAAAGAAGCTGGAGTTAAAGTAATTCCAGTAGTACCAAGCATAGCTTTAGCTCAGAGAATGGAAAAATTAGGAGTAGATGCTATAATAGTGGAAGGTACAGAAGCTGGTGGGCACATAGGTGAGTTAACTACAATGGTACTTACTCCTCAAGTTGTTGATTCTGTTAAAATACCTGTAATAGCAGCAGGGGGAATTGCAGATGGAAGAGGAATTGTTGCAGCTTTTGCGCTAGGAGCAAAAGGTGTTCAAATAGGAACTAGATTTATATGTAGTGAAGAATGCAATGTACATGAAAATTATAAAAATATGGTTTTAAAATCTAAAGATAGAGATGCTATAGTAACTGGTAGAAGTACAGGACATCCAGTTAGAACCTTAAAAAACAAGTTAGCTAAAGAAATACTAAGCATGGAAAAAGAAGGTGTACCTTCAGAAGAAATAGATAAAAGAGGTATAGGTTCTTTAAGAGTAGCTACAGTAGACGGAGACATACATAATGGTTCTTTTATGGCAGGTCAGATAGCATCAATTATAAAAGACATAAAACCTTGTAAAGAAATTCTTGATGATATGGTAAGTCAAGCAAAAAATATAATGCCAAATATAGAGCTATAAACTAGGAGGTATTTTATGGGAAAGATAGCATTAGTATTTCCTGGCCAAGGAGCACAGTATGTAGGAATGGCGAAGGATATATATGAAAGTAATGAAACAGCTAAAAATATAATAGATAATGCTTGTAGTGTTTTAGATATGGATTTAAAAAATATAATGTTTGAAGGTAGCGATGAGGAGTTATCAAAAACAGAAAATACTCAACCTGCTATAGTAACTCATAGTATAGCAGTTTTAGAAGCTTTAAATGAAAAAATAGACTTAAAGTATGATGCATGTCTAGGGTTATCTCTAGGAGAATACAGTGCATTAGTTGCAGCAGATGCTATTGACTTTAAAGATGCTGTATCTTTAGTTAAAAAAAGAGGCAGATTTATGCAAGAAACTGTGCCGGTAGGTGAAGGTTCTATGGCGGCAATACTAGGGATGAATAGAGATAAGGTAGAAAATGTTATAAATAGTATAGATAGTGGTATTGTTGAAGTTGCAAATTATAACTCTCCAGGTCAGATAGTTATATCAGGAGAAAGTGATAAGATAGATGAAGCAATGGTAAAGTTAAAGGAAAATGGAGCTAAAAGAGCTGTTAAGTTAAATGTAAGTGGACCTTTCCATTCATCTATGCTGAAGGAAGCTGGAAATAAATTATCTAAGGAGTTAGATAAAGTTAGATTAAGTAAGCCTAAGGTATCAGTAGTTTCAAATGTTAATGCAAACTATTATGAAGATGAAGGAAAAGAGTTACTTATAAAGCAAGTTAGTTCTTCAGTACTTTGGGAAGATTCTATAGAAAGATTATTAGATGAAGGATATGATACTTTCATAGAAATAGGACCAGGAAAAACATTAAAAGGTTTCATAAAGAAAATATCTTCTAGTAAAAAAGTCGATGTGAAAATTTATAACATAGATGATACAAACTCATTAAATGAGTTTATAGAAAGTTACAGGAATGGAGAGATAGTATGATAAATTTAAATGGAAAAGTGGCTATAGTTACTGGAGGTTCTAGAGGCATAGGAAAAGAAGTAGCTAAGAAATTAGCAACACTTGGATCTAATTTAGTTATTAACTATACGTCAAAAGAAGAAGAAGCCTTAAAAACTAAAGCGGAAATAGAAGCTTTAGGAGTAAAATGTATAAGTTTAAAATGTGATGTATCAAAATCTGAAGAAGTTAATGAAATGGTAGATGTAGCAGTTAAAGAATTTGGTCAAATAGATATATTAGTAAATAATGCTGGTATAACTAAAGATGGTTTACTTATGAGAATGAAAGAAGAAGATTTTGATAAGGTTATAGAAATAAATTTAAAGGGTGTATTTAACTGCACTAAAGCGGTAATTAAGCCGATGATGAAGAAAAAATATGGAAAAATAATAAATATGGCTTCTGTAGTAGGGGTTATAGGAAATGCAGGTCAAGCTAATTATTGTGCATCAAAAGCTGGGGTAATAGGATTTACTAAGTCAGCAGCTAGAGAGTTAGCATCAAGAAATATAAATATAAATGCAATTGCACCAGGGTTTATAGATACAGATATGACTAAGGTATTAAGTGATGATGTAAAGCAAAGCATGTTAAATAACATTCCTAAAAATGTTTTTGGAAAGCCAGAAGATGTAGCTAATGTAGTAGCATTCCTAGCTAGCGATATGTCAAATTATGTTACAGGTCAAGTTATAAACGTAGATGGTGGAATGGTAATGCAATAAAAATAACTTAAGTTTAAAAATTATTACTCTTATAAGCTTAAAGAGAAATAATTATATAAATATATATTTTTAAATTTTAAAAACAAATTAAAACTATAAAATTAATTGAAAATTCAGGAGGAAATAAATATGTTTAATCAAGTTGTAGAAATAGTAAGAGAGCAATTAAGTGTTGAGGATAAAGAAATAACAATGGAAACTTCTTTAATGAAGGATTTAGAAGCTGATTCATTAGATGCAGTAGAAATAATAATGGCATTAGAAGATGAGTTCAATGTTGAAATACCAGATACTGAAGCTGAAAACTTTAAATGCATAGGTGATATAGTTAAATATATAGAAGCTAATAAATAGTGGAGGTATTCTCTATGAAAAAGAGAGTTGTAATAACAGGTCTTGGGTGTGTTACACCTGTAGGAAATGGAAAAGAAGAATTTTGGAATAATATTAAATCAGGCGTGTGTGGAATAGATACCGTAACTAAATTTGATGCGAGTACTTTCCAAACACAAGTAGCTGGAGAAGTTAAAAACTTTAATGGCGAAGACTATATAAATAAAAAAGAACTTAAAAGATTAGATAAATTTGCTCAATACGCAGTAGTTTCTGCAAAAATGGCAGTAGAAGATGCTAACCTTGATTTAGATTCTATTGATAAAGAACGTATGGGAGTTATAGTAGGTACAGGTATAGGTGGAGTTGAAAGTATAGAAGAACAACACACGATACTTTTAAACAAAGGAAATAAAAGAGTAAGCCCATTCTTTGTTCCTATGATGATAGGAAATATGGCAGCTGGTCAAGTTTCTATATTTTTAGGAGCTAAAGGACCTAATACTAATGTATGTACTGCTTGCGCATCGGGTACACACTCAATAGGAGATGCTTTCAAGCTTATCCAAAGAGGAGATGCTAGTGTTATGGTGGCTGGAGGTAGTGAAGCGGCAGTAACACCTCTTGCATTTTCAGGATTCTGTAATATGAAGGCGATGTCTACTAGAAATGATGACCCTAAAACTGCATCAAGACCATTTGATAAAGACAGAGATGGATTTGTAATGGGAGAAGGTGCTGGAATAGTTATACTAGAAGAATTAGAGCATGCATTAAATAGAAATGCTAAAATATATGCAGAAGTAGTAGGATATGGTTTAACAGCAGATGCTTATCATATGACTACACCAGCAGAAGGTGGAGAAGGTGGAGCTCGTGCTATGAAAATGGCATTAGAAGATGGTAATGTACCTTTAGATGAAGTGGATTATATAAATGCACATGGAACATCTACACCATATAATGATAGATTCGAAACTCAAGCTATAAAAAAAGTTTTTGGTGATAAAGCATATGATTTATGTGTTTCATCTACAAAATCTATGACAGGACATTTATTAGGTGCAGCAGGAGCTGTTGAAGCAGTAGTTTGTGCTATGAGTATAAATGATAACTTTATACCTCCAACTATAAATGTTCAAGAAGTTGAGGAAGGTCTAGACTTAGATTATGTATTAGATAATGGTAGAGAAAAAGAAGTTAGATATGCAATGTCAAATTCTTTAGGATTTGGCGGTCATAATGCAACTATAGTATTAAAAAAATATTAGTTTTATAAAATAACCTTTCTATTTATAGAAAGGTTATTTTAATTTAGCTAAAAAGTAACTTATTATATTAAAATTGAATAAATTAATAATAAATGTTTAGTGAGTTATATTTAAAGGTATAATTATAATTAATAAAATTTAAAAATGGAGATGACATAAATGGAAGTGTTTGTACCTAGATGTTATAAGAAAAACTTATTAGTAATAGCGGGGATAGTATGGATTATGGCAGGAACTATGGTTTCTAAGTTAGGAATTGAAGTTTTTTTTAATGGAGATGATTATATATTCAGTTCTTTGATAGTAGGCATTATAGTATTTTCTATATTTTTCAAGTTTATATTCAAGAAAATGGTTAAAAAACATAGAAATAGAATATTAAATAAAGAGAAAGAAAAGTTATGTGTATTTTCTTTCTTTGATGTTAAGAGTTATATAATAATGTTTTTTATGATGGGATTAGGTATAACAATCAGATCGATACCATCGATTAATCCTATTTGTTGGGCACCTGTATATATAGGTATAGGTAGTGCGTTGTTTTTAGCTGGATGTTTATTTATTATAGAATGGATAAAATGGGAACTAAATTAATTATGAAAAAAAGAAGTCGGATGACTTCTTTTTTTTGTAATATTTTTCATATTTAATTAATAGAATATTTATATAAACAAAGGAGGAGGACAAGGTATGAATAAGCTTAGTGAGGAAATAATTAACTCATTATCAGTTAATTTAAGAGAAAAAATTAAAAAAATTTCAATGGATAATATAAATATAGAAGAAATTAGACTTCGTTCTCAAAAGCCACTTATATTAAATGCAAATAATAAAGATTATTTTTACAATCTAAATTCAAACAAACTAGACATAAAAATGGATAATTCATATATAGTCAGCAAAGAAGATGTAGAACAAACTTTCCAAATAATATGCAAATACTCAATCCACTCATTTATGGATGACATTAAAAAAGGATTTATAACTCTTAGAGGGGGACATAGAGTAGGATTGGTTGGTAAAGCCATTGTAGAAGATGGACAAGTTAAAAATATAAAACATATATCCTCATTAAATATAAGGGTTTCTAGAGAAATAATAGGCTGTTCAAATAAAGTTTTACCTCACATAATAAAAGGGGACAACCAAGTAAATAACACTTTAATAATTTCTCCACCACAATGTGGTAAAACAACTTTAATTAGAGATATAGTAAGAAATTTAAGCAATGGAAATGAAGAATATGGATTTAAAGGAATAAAAATAGCTTTGATAGATGAACGTAATGAAATTTCAGGATCTTATTTAGGTTCACCTCAAATGGATGTAGGAATAAGAACGGACATAATAGAAACGTGTCCAAAAGACTTAGGTATTATGATGCTTTTAAGATCTATGTCACCAAATCTTATAGTAACAGATGAAATAGGTAGTATAGACGAAATAAAAGCTTTGTATACGGCTTTAAATGGCGGTGTAAGCTTGATTACAACTGTACATGGGGATTCTATTGAAGATATTAAAAATAGAAAGGAACTAAGCCAATTATTAGACAAAGATTTATTTAAAAAAGTGATAATATTATCGGCTAAAAAAGGACCTGGAACAATAGAAAAAATATATGATTTAGAAGAAAAGAGATGGTATTTTGCAAATTAAAATAATTATAGTAGGAATTTTAGTAGCTTGTAGCTATTTAATAGGAGAATATATTTATAAAGCTTATACAAATAGGCATAAACAAGTTAATGATCTCATAAGAATATTAGAGATAGTAAGGATGGATTTATCCTTTGGAATGTATACTTTAGAAGAAATTTTCAAAAGAGTTGGAGATAAAACAGAATATTGTACCTCTAACTTTTTTAAGAAAATAGAAGACGAGCTACATAACAATCAAGCTAAAGTTTTAGGTGAAATTTTAAATGACAATATAGAGATATTAACAAAAGAAACTTATTTACAAAATAAGGAGGTTGATGAGCTAAGGAAACTTATACTTACTTTAGGAAAAAGTGATATAGAATCGCAAGCAAGAATGATTGACTTATCTATTGAAAATCTCAAAAAACTAACAAGTGAAACACAAGATGATATAAATAAAAAAGGCAGAGTTTATAAAAAATTATCTACAGTTATAGGACTAGTAATAGGAATAATTTTGATATAGGAGGATGAATATGGATATATCATTAATAATAAAAGTTGCAGGTATAGGAATATTAATATCAGTACTTAATATGCTTTTAGAAAAAACTGATAGAAAAGATTGGGCAGCATTAACAACATTAGCAGGAGTAATAATAGTTTTAGGTATGGTATTAACAGAAATAAGTGATTTATTTAATACAGTAAGAACAATGTTTCAACTTTACTAAAGAGGGGGCGATATCTTGGAAGTAATGCAATTAGTAGGGATTGCAATAATCTCAACAACACTCTGTTTAGTAATAAAAAAAGACAGACCAGAAATAGCAATGTTTATAGCAATGCTTACAGGAATAACGATACTATTATCAGTAATATTTAAGTTAAATTTTATAGTAGAAAGTATACAAAGTTTAGCCCAAAAAGCTAATATACCTTCTATGTACATAACACTCATAATAAAATTAATTGGGATAGCATATCTTATGGAATTTGCTATACAGCTTTGTAAAGACTGTGGGGAAGGAAATATAGCTTCTAAACTAGAGTTTGGAGGTAAAATAATAGTTATGACAATGTCATTCCCTATACTTTTATCCATAGTAGAAATGATAATAAATATTATCCCATAGGAGAATGATTACGTATGAAAAAAAAAATTGTAGGAATTATGATAACTTTATTGTTAGTATTAGGATCTTTCGTAGTGTGCTTTGGTAACGATGATAAAGAAAGTGAAGGCTACGATGAAACTAAGAAGAATATAAATAGCTATATAGACAGTCAATTAGAGAAAATAGATATAGACGAGATGCAAGGATTTATAAAAGAATCTTCAGCATTACAGGATATAAACTTAAAAACATTTATAAAAGAACTTATTAGTGGAGAAAAAAACATATTAGATTTATTTAACAAAGAAGGTATAAAACTTATACTCTTTGATGAAGTTAAATCTAGCCTAAAGGTAGCAGCAATAATCTTTGTTTTAGCACTTTTATCATCAGTATTAAAAAGCCTAGACAATTCATTTTCATCAGGAGCAGTAAGTCAAATAACCACTTACATAATATTTATAACGATGGTATCACTAACACTTGTTGGATTTAAGGATGTATTAGAAATATGTAATACGACTATAGATTCTACAGTAGGTTTGATGCAAGTAATAATGCCAATATTAATAACACTATTGGTATTAATAGGTTTTCCAATCACGTCGACAGTATTAAATCCAATATTTATAGGTGGAGTAACATTTATAAATGTTGTATTTAAAAAATTTCTATTTGTATCAATTGCAGTTGCATTTGCTATATTAGTCATAAATAATTTATCAAAAAATATCAAATTAAAAAAACTATCATCATTTATAAAACAAATAAATTTAGTATCTTTAGGAGCTATGTTTACTATTTATCTAGGACTTGTATCTATGCAAGGGTTATATGTAAAAAGTATTGATAATTTTACTGTGAAAACAGCTAAATTTGCAATAGGTAATTTTATTCCAGTAGTAGGAGGATTTGTATCAGATTCTGTTGATATACTACTATCATCATCACAGCTTATAAAAGGAGTATTCGGTGGTATAGGACTTGTTTTATTAGTAGGAATATGTTTAATACCTGTTATAAAAATTTTATCTATAATAGTTGTGTATAAGGTATCAGCAATAGTTGTAGAGCCTATTGGAGAAGAAAGTATATCTAGCTTTTTAAATGAGGTTGCAAATTTAATGGTAATAATGCTTGCGTGCATAATAGCAATAACAATAATGTTCTTTGTAACAGTGGCAATAGTAACATCAATAAGTGTAGTCGCTCAAGGATAAGAGGTGTGATATGTTAGATAATATAAAAATGTGGATTGTAACTATATTAGTAGGAGCATTTATAGTTAATATAGTTGATATGATTTTGCCTTCATCCAAAATAAAACCGTACATAAATCTTGTACTTAACTTCATATTTGTATTTATTGTGTTAACTCCTGTTATAAGCTTATTTTCAAGTGACATGAGCCTTGAGGACACTATATTAAAATCAATGGGAAGATATAATAAGGAATATGTAGATAGTATAAATGAATTATCAGATAAGACTGGTAATAATAGCTTAACAAAAGGATATGAAAAAGGGCTACAAGATGTATTGAATTTAAAATTAGATGAGTATGGTTATGAACTAGAAAAAATAGAATTTAACGGATCAGAGATAGGAAATATAAAAGTTAAAGAAAAAAATAGTAATAAAGATGAAAAAGAGGACATACAATCTAATAAAAAAGAAAACGTTGAACAAGTATTCAAAGAAAAAAATGATAAACAAAAATCAGAACATGAGCTGAATATAAGTAAGAATAAGCTTAAAGAAGATCTAGTTAAGATATTAGATGTATCAATCGAAACTATAGAAATTGATTAATAGGAGTGGAGTAAATGTTTAAAAACTTAAATGAAAAAGATAAGAAAAAGATATACTCACTATTATCGTTAGGAGTGGTTTGTACAATAGCTCTTATAGTAATGCCAAGCTTCTCTAAAGAAGAAAGTGAAACAGAAAAAAAATCAAATGTTGATAATCAAGCACAAATAGCAAAAGAAAACAGGGAGTACTCTTTAGAAGAAAAACTTAAAAACATCTTATCACAAATTGATGGAGCTGGAGAGTTAGATGTAATGATAACATTTGAGTCAAGCGAAGAAATACAGCCAGCATTCAATACTAATTCAACAACAGAAAAAACAGAAGAAAAAGATCCAAAAGGTGGAGAAAGAACTATTACAACAGCAAGTGAAAATAGAACTATGATAACATCAAGTTCAAGTGATCCTATAGTAATAAAAACTAATGAAGCAAAAATTAAGGGTGTAATAGTAGTGGCAAGTGGAGCTAGTGATCCGCATGTTAAAGAAACTTTATACAGTGCAGTACAAACAGCACTTCAGATATCAGGACATCAAGTAGAGATATATAGCAAATAATTATATTAAACTTGGGGGGATAAAAATGAAATTTAATTATAAGGGAAGAGGATTTGTAGTATTAAGCTTAGCGGCAATGTTAGTAGTAGTGGGAACTGTAAATTATAAATTAAGTGAAAAGTCAGCTATAGAAACAGGGAAAGAATTAAAAGCATATGAACAAGCTCAGATGGAGAAGAATGAGGATAAAAAAGAAGCTGGTAAAGATGGAGAAATAGAAGTTGTTGATAGTAAGAGTAGTGATATTGATGAAAAAGTAACGGAAACTAGTAAAGAAATAAAAAATCAATTAACTTCAGAAAAAAACATGAAAAAAGCTACATACATACTAGATATGAAAATGACTAGAGAAAAACAAAGAAATGAGTTAACTCAAGATTTGAATGAAATGATAAATAATCCATCTACATCAGAAGAATCTAGAAAAGAAGCATCTTCTATGAAATTACAATTAGTCAAAGATCAAGAAACAGAACTTAAGATAGAAAATCTTTTAAGTACAAAAGGATTTGAAGATGCACTAGTTTACATAAGTAATGGTAGTGTAAATGTAGTAGTAAATGAAGGTGAATTAGAAAAGGCGGATGCTGCAAAGATATTTGATTTAGTAGCAGAACAAGCAAAAGTAAAGTATGAAGATATAAAATTAATGAATAATAATTAAGTTAATGTAACAATGCAATTAAATAAAATAAATATTAAAAATATATTTTGATATACTATAAATAGTTGATTAAAATATATAAGGATTGGATAATATTTAATATAAGTCAGTTTTTCATTAAACCTCAGAGACTAACTGAGGTTATTTTCTTGCAAAGTTCTTCTGTATTTGGTATTATTATAATTATAAAAATAGTTCCTTAAAATAAGGGGGTAGAATTTATCATGGAAAATAATAATTTTGGACAAGTGAAAATATCTAATGATGTAATAGCTACTATAGCAGGACTTGCAGCATTAGAAGTTGAAGGTGTAGAAACAAATACAACATTCACGGATAAATTACTTAAAAACAACGGCGTGAAAATACAAATAGAAGAAGAGGAAGTTAACTTAGATGTAATGGTTATGATAGAGTACGGAGTATCTATACCAGATATAGCTTTTAAAATTCAGGAAAATGTAAAAAATACTGTTGAAACAATGACAGGATTAAACGTTTCTCAAGTGAATATACATGTTCAAGGAATCAGCTTTAAAAAAGAAAAAGCTGAGAAGGAAGAAGCTAAACAAATCAAAAAAAGTTAATATGCACCCTCTGAAAAATCAGAGGGTTTTTTCTTGCTTAATGTGCGCATAATAGGAATTGAAGGAGGATTACAGCCAATGAAGAACGATAAAGCAAAAAAAGTAACTAGCAGAGAGTATATGATGAAATTAATATACCAATCGGATGTAAATAAAGAAGATATGCAAGGGAAATTAGATGAATTTTTAAATAATAACTTTGAATATATAGCTAATAGATATGAGGAGCTTAGACTGCAATTCTCGAACAATCCAGAAATAGAACTTGGTAATCTGGAAATGGATGATGTTGTAGATAAAGAGTATATGAATAAAATTTGTAATTGTCTAAAGTTAAATTCAGATAAAATAAATGAACTAATCAATAAGTATGCAAAAAATTGGACTATAGAGAGAATGCCAAAGGTAGACTTATCTATATTGAAATTATCTATATGTGAAATACTTTTTGTAGAAGAAATACCTAATAAGGTTTCTATAAATGAAGCTGTAGAAATTGCAAAAATATACTGTGATGATAAAACTCCTAAATTTATAAATGGAATATTAGGAAGCGTAGTTAATGAGCTTTCAGGAAAATAATATAATAATCGGAATAGATACTAGCTGCTATACAACCTCTATAGCAGCTATATCTTTAGGTAAAAAAATTATATTTAATAAAAAAATAATGCTTGAGGTAAAAAAAAATAGTAACGGTTTAAGGCAAAGTGAAGCCGTTTTTCAACATGTGAAGAATTTAGGAGAAATAGATAACGAAATAAAAGACATTATAAAATACTATAATGTAAAAGCAATATGTGTATCAAAAAAACCAAGGCCAATTAAAGATTCATACATGCCAGTATTTACAGTGGGATATAATTTTGCAAAGTTTTCTTCAACTATGATGAAGTGTGAGTTATATGAAACTACTCATCAAGAAAATCATATAGAAGCAAGTCTTTTGACTAACAACATAAAAAATAAAGAAGAGTTTATATCTGTTCATATGTCAGGGGGTACAACTGAAATCCTTTTATGTAAAAAAGATAAAAATAAACTAGACTATAGTGTAGAAATAGTTGGAGGAAGCAAAGATATAAGCTTTGGACAACTTATAGATAGAATTGGAGTAAAAATGGGATACAACTTTCCAGCAGGTAAATATATAGATGAAAATGCTATAAAATGTACTACAAAAATAGCGCAAGGATTAAAGACATCTGTTAAAGAAGGATATATGAATTTATCAGGATTAGAAAATCAAATTGATAAAATTTTAAATAAAGAAAGCAAAGAATATATTTGTAAATTAGTTTTAGATTCAATTGTTAGAAATATGATCAAATCAATTGTGTATATAAGTAGAAAGTACAATATTGATGAAGTTGTATTTGCAGGAGGAGTATCTGCAAGTAAATATATATCAAATGAATTAGTATTAAAATTAAGAAAATATGAAATAAATGCTTATTTTACCAATCCTGAATACTGTACAGATAATGCAGTAGGATGTGCCATAATAGGAGTGAATAAATTTGAAAATAAGAGCTTTAAACATAAGTGAAGCAAATTCATATATAAAAAGAATCTTAAGTAATGATCCTATATTATATAATTTAAAGGTTAAAGGTGAAATATCCAACTTTAAAGTACACAGTAGTGGAACTGTATATTTATCCTTAAAAGACGAAAATTCTAAAATTAACTGTGTTATTTTTAAAAATAACTATAATAAAGAATTGAAATTGTATGATGGAGTTAAAGTTATAGCAGATGGATATATATCTGTTTATGAAAGAGATGGATCATATCAATTGTATATAAATTCAATAGAGATAGAAGGAATAGGAAATTTATATATAGAGTTTAATAAACTAAAAGAGAAATTAAGTAAAGAGGGTTTATTTGATGCTAAGTATAAAAAACCGATACCTAAAATGCCTCAAGCTATTGGTGTCATAACTTCTCAAACAGGGGCTGTCATAAGGGACATAATAAATGTTATAAAAAGAAGATATCCTAAAATAAATATAAAGCTATATTCGGTAACTGTTCAAGGAACAAATTCGAAGTATGATCTATGTGAAGGTATTAAATTTTTTAATGAACAAAATAATGTAGATACTATAATAGTTGGTAGAGGTGGAGGGTCTATAGAAGAACTTTGGTCTTTTAATGAGGAAATAGTAGCCAGAGCTGTTTTTAAATCTAATATACCTATAATATCTGCAGTAGGTCATGAAACAGATTTTACTATTTGTGACTTTGTAGCAGACATGCGAGCACCAACACCTTCAGCAGCTGCAGAAATAGCAACTCCATCATTAGAAGACGTTAATTATAAATTAGAAAACATATTAAATAGAATGAATAAATCATTAACAAATGTGTTACAAGTTAATGAACATAAACTAAATTCAGTATTTGATAAAATAAATAATTACCTAGGTGCATACACAATAAGAGATAAAATTATACAATTAGACAAAATATATGATAAAATAACTTCTGAGGTAGAAAATAATATAAGTATGGAAAAAGAAAAACTTTTAGGTAGAGGAACTATACTACATAATCTAAGTCCACTAGCTACAATAGATAGAGGGTATAGTATAGTTCAAAAGAATCGAGAAGTAATAAATAGTGTCAAAGATTTAAAATTTAAAGATAATATAGATATAGTACTAAAAGATGGAAATATTGAATGTAGTGTAGAAAAAATCAAAAATAAAGAGGTATAAATATGAATTTAACATATGAAGAAGCCTATAAAAAATTAGAAAATATATTAGAAAAGCTAGAATCTAAAAGTACTAGCTTAGATGAATCTTTAAGTTTATATGAAGAAGGAATAAGTCTTTACAAACATTGCAATAAACTTTTAGAAAATGCTCAATTAAAAATAAGTAAATTTAATCAATTAGGTATAGAAGAAGAATTAAGCATAAGGGAGGAATAAAAGTGGAATTTAAAGCAGTATTGAAGGAAAAAGCAAGCTATGTAGAAGCATTATTAAATAAGTATATGCCAAAAGAAGAGGGATACCAAAAGACTATAATGGAAGCTATGAATTATAGTCTAAGTGCAGGTGGTAAAAGATTAAGACCTATATTAACACTAGAAGCATGTAAAATAGTAGGTGGGAATGAAAGTGATGTAATACCTTTTGCAGTGGCTATAGAAATGATACACACATATTCTTTAATACATGATGATTTGCCAGCACTTGATAATGATGATTTGAGAAGAGGAAGAAAAACTAATCATATAGTATATGGAGAGGATATGGCTATACTTGCTGGAGATGCTCTTTTAAACTATGCTTTTGAAGTTATGCTTTCAAATTCTTTAGGAAAAGAAAATCCAGAAAAATATTTAATAGCGATAAATGAAATAGCAAAATCTGCAGGTGTATATGGTATGATAGGAGGACAAGTTGTAGATGTCCAAAGTGAAAATCAACAAATATCTAAAGATAAACTAGATTATATACACAATAATAAAACTGCTGCAATTATAATTGGGTGTATGAGAGCGGGTGCTATAATTGGAAATGCTAGTAAAGAGCATTTAGACGAAATAACAAAATATGCAAAAAATATAGGTCTATCTTTCCAAATAGTAGACGACATACTAGATATAGTAGGAGATGAATCTAAATTAGGGAAAAAGGTAGGGAGCGATATAGAGAACAATAAATCTACATATCCCTCTTTATTAGGCTTAGAAAAATCTAAAGAAATTGCAAATCAATTAATAGATGAGGCTAAAGAAAGTATAAAAAAACTTTCTGATGATGTTGAGTTTTTAAATGGATTGGCTGACTATATAATAGCTAGAGAATATTAAGGAGGAGCAATGAACGTTTTTTTGGAAGTTTTTAGCAACGGAGTTTTAGGAATAAGTATCTTTGCTTGTTTCTTAGCACAATTTATAAAAATATTTACTGGAAGATATAAGAAATTAGAGTTAGCGAGAATATTTACTTCTGGTGGAATGCCAAGTTCTCATAGTTCTTTTGTCACAAGCCTAGCAACTCTAGTTGGACTTGAAAGAGGATTTGATTCAATTGATTTTGCAATAGTATGTGTATTTGCATTAATAATAATGTATGATGCAACGGGCGTTAGACGAGCGGTAGGTAAGCAGGCTGCTATAATAAACCAAATGTTAGACGATTTACACAACAAAAAGCATATAGAACAAAAAAAACTAAAAGAATTAATAGGGCATACCCCAAAGGAAGTTTTATTTGGTGCAATACTAGGAATTACAATTGCGATAATTTTAGCATAAATTGAAAAAGAATGTAGTATATGATATAATTTTTATTTATCAAAGTATTATAAAAGTTAGTACTCATTGATAACTTCTATTTTAGAAACAAAATAAGCTAAACGAATATCTTATAATTTTAAACTAATAAATTAAATTTTAAGCGACTATGTCGATGATATGAGAGAAGCAAATGTTTTAATGTAGTTATAAAATGAATATAACTTAGTCAATACTAAGGTATATTCATTTTTTATATTAAAATAATAGTTTTATAAATTAGAATAAATAAAAATTTACTGAACAAAAGGTGAGGATAATATGTATAAATATTTAGATAAAGTAAATTCTCCTAAAGATATAAAAAGCATGAATACTGAAGAAATAGATATGTTAGCAAAAGACATAAGGAAATTTTTAGTAAGAACTGTTTCTCAAACAGGAGGACATTTAGCATCTAACTTAGGTGTAGTAGAATTAACATTAGCACTACATAAAGTATTTGAGAGTCCTAAAGATAAAATAGTATGGGATGTAGGACATCAATCTTATGTACATAAAATAATTACAGGAAGAAAAAATGATTTTATATCTTTAAGACAATTTAATGGATTAAGTGGATTTCCAAAGGAGAATGAAAGTCCTCATGATATATTTGATACAGGTCATAGCAGTACATCTATTTCAGTGGCACAAGGCATTGCTTGTGCAAGAGATATAAAAAAAGAAGATGGTAGTGTTATAGCAGTAATCGGAGATGGATCTATGACTGGAGGAATGGCTCTTGAAGCTTTAAATCATCTAGGTTATACAAACACAGACATGATAGTTATTCTTAATGATAATGAAATGTCTATAGATAAAAATGTTGGCGGTATGTCTAGACACTTGTCTAGTATAATAAGAAATTCAA
Organism: Romboutsia sp.; assembly: GCF_035470145.1. Lineage (GTDB taxonomy): Bacteria > Bacillota > Clostridia > Peptostreptococcales > Peptostreptococcaceae > Romboutsia_D. The sequence continues at coordinate 24,815 of NZ_DATIRC010000165.1, read as the reverse complement.
CAGCAAATAAGGTTAAAGATGAAGTAGAAAAAATATTAAGTGTAGCGCCAGGTGGAAACTTAATATCAAAAACAGCAAATAAGGTTAAAGATAGCATTATGAGCAAATTTACACCTCAAGAATGTGCATTCTTTGATTCTATAGGAATAAAATACTATGGTCCAATAGATGGTCATGATATTAAAGAATTAATAGAAATGCTGAATAAAACAAAAAATAAAAAGGGTCCCATATTATTACATGTAATAACTAAAAAAGGAAAGGGATATAGATACGCAGAAAATGAACCACATAAATATCATGGTGTATCAAAATTTGATATAAAAGAAGGTGTAAAAAGTTCATGTAGTAAATCTATATCAGCAGCAGTAGGAGAAAAACTTGTTTCAATGGCAGATAAAGATAATAGAGTTGTAGCTATAACTGCAGCCATGCCATCGGGAACAGGATTAAATATATTTGAACAAGCTTATCCAAATAGATATTATGATGTAGGAATAGCTGAACAACACGCTACTACATTTGCAGCAGGATTAGCTAAAAACGGAATGAAGCCATATTTTGCTGTATATTCATCATTCTTACAAAGAGGATATGACCAAATTATACATGATGTTTGTATAACTAAAAAACCAGTAACATTCCTTATTGATAGAGCAGGTATTGTTGGTAATGATGGAGAAACACATCATGGTATGTTTGACTTAAGTTATTTAAATTCAATACCTAATATAGTAGTTATGGCCCCTAAAGATAGTAAAGAGCTAAACTTAATGATGGATTTATCTTTAAATTTAGATACACCGGTAGCTATAAGATATCCGAGAGGAAATAGCTACTATTTAGAAATAGGTGAATATGAACCTATAAAATTAGGTAGCTATGAAATTTTATCAAGTGGTGAAGATACAGTTATTTTAGCGATAGGAAATATGGTAAAACATGCAATGGAAGCTAAGGAAATTTTATTAAGCTACAATATAAACCCAACAGTAGTTAATGCTAGATTTTTAAAGCCTATAGATGAAAGTTTATTAAATGATTTATTTAGAAAATATAAAAATGTAGTTACGGTAGAAGATAATGTTGTAACCGGTGGATTCGGAAGTAGAATAAATAAATTTATAATCGATAATAATTATAATATAAAAATAACGAATATAGCTCTTCCAGAGGAATTCGTATCTCATGGAAATGCAGATGAGATATATGAAGATATAGGCTTATCACCAAGTAAAATAGCAGATAAAATAAAAAGTTTATAAACTAGAAAGGTAAATTTATGAAAAAAAGAATAGATGTATTATTAGTAGAACAAGGTCACTTTGAGAGTAGGGAAAGAGCGAAAAAAGCTATAATGGCAGGACTTATATTTGTTAATAATCAAAGATGCGATAAAGCTGGAGTAGATGTAGATGAAGAAGCGAAAATTGAAGTAAAAGGAAATCCAATACCATATGTTAGTAGAGGTGGACTTAAGCTTGAAAAAGCCATGAAAAACTTTAATTTAACTTTAGATAAAAAAATATGTATGGATATAGGTGCTTCTACAGGTGGGTTTACAGATTGTATGCTTCAAAATGGAGCAGTTAAAGTATTTTCAATAGATGTAGGATATGGACAACTTGCTTGGAAATTAAGACAAGACGAAAGAGTTGTTTGTATGGAAAGAACAAATATAAGACATGTAACTATAGAACAAACAAAAGAATTCGCAGATTTTGCATCTATAGATGTTTCGTTTATATCTTTAAAATTAGTTCTGCCAAAATGCAAGGAACTTATTTGTCCGAATGGAGAAATAGTAGCATTAATAAAGCCTCAATTTGAAGCAGGAAGAGAAAAGGTTGGTAAAAAAGGTGTAGTTAGGGAAAAGTCTACACACATTGAGGTAATACAGATGATATCAGATTTTGCAATTGAAAATGGATTTGAAATATTAGGATTAGATTATTCACCTATAAAAGGTCCTGAAGGAAATATAGAATATTTAATTCATTTAAAAAATGGAAATGAAGGATATACATTTAACAGTGAGCAACATAGTAAAAAAATAATAGAAGTAGTTGAAGATTCTCATAATTTAAGCAAATAGATTCGATTTCACATTTTAAAATTTAAAACGAACTATGTTTATAGTTCGAATTTTTATATAAAAAAGAGGGGGATTTAAGTTGATCCTTGAGTTGTATATGAAAAATTGCGCCTTAGTAGAAGAATTGAGGCTAAATATTGATGAAAAATTAAATATATTAACTGGTGAAACAGGTTCAGGAAAGTCTATAATAATTGATGCTTTAGGGTTATGCTTAGGAGAAAAATATGATAGATCATTTTTAAGAAAAGGTACGGACAAAGGATTAGTTGAAGCTGTATTTTATTCGAAAAATAATCATTTAAATAAAGTATTAGAAGAAAATGATTTAGAGTTAGACGAAGATGATTTATTAGTTATTACAAGAGTAATTTATTCTGATGGAAAGAGTGTTGCTAGAGTAAACGGCAGAACTGTTAAGATGTCAGTATTAAAGCAAATAGCATCTACACTAATAGATGTGCATGGACAACATCAAACACAAGCATTATTTAATAAAGAAACACATCTACAATTTTTAGATTTATTTGGAGAAATTGAGTTAACAGATTTTAAAAGAGAGTATAAGATTATATATGATAAGTATAGTGAAGTCAAAAGATCATTAAATATACTAACAGAGAATAAAGATGATATGCAAATTCAAAGGGAAATAGATTTATTAAAATTCCAAATAAACGAAATAGAATCAGCTAATTTAAGTAAAGATGAGTATGAAGATTTGCTTAAGCAAAGAGATGTTTATAGAAATAGTGAAAAAATTTATAGTAACTTAAACTTAAGTTATCAGCATTTATATGATGGTTCAGTTAATGCTGTAGATTTAATTGGTAGTACAGTAAGAGAATTAGGTGCTATAGCACAGTATGATAAATCTTTAAGTGATTATAATGATGATATCGAAAGAATTATGTATGAGCTTCAAGATATTTCTAGAGAGATAAGAAACTATAAAGAAAACATAAACTTTGAACCTTATGAATTAGAGCAGGTGGAGTTTAGAGTTGATGAAATAAATAACTTAAGAAGAAAGTATGGAGAAACTATACAAGATATATTTGAGTATTACAATAAAATAAAATCTAGATTAGATGAAATACTAAATAGAGATGAAAGAGTAGAAGAATTAAAATTGGAAGTGTTTAAACTTGAAAAAGCCTTATCGATTAAAGCTGATAATTTAACACAAACTAGAAAAAAAGTTGCATCTAAATTAGAAGAGGTTTTACTTATAGAGTTAAAAAGCTTAAACATGAAAAATGTAGTATTTAAAGTGAACTTTGAAAAAAGTACATTTACACAAAATGGGCAAGATGATGTAGAATTCATGATATCATTCAACTTAGGGGAAGATATCAAACCTATATATAAGGTAGCATCAGGTGGAGAAATGTCTAGATTTATGTTAGCATTTAAAACTATACTAGCAGATATAGACCAAATTGATACATTAGTATTTGATGAAATAGATACAGGAATAAGTGGGATAGCAGCTCAAATTGTAGGTGAAAAACTTAGTAATATAGGCAAGAAAAAGCAAATCCTATGTATAACACATTTACCACAAATAGCAGCTAATGCAGACACACATTATTGTATAGAAAAAAGTACATCAAATGAAAGAACTTTTACAACTATAAGAAAGTTAGATCATAGTCAAAAAAGAGATGAAATAGCGAGACTTATAGCAGGAAGTAATATAACAGAGAAAACAATGGAACATGCAACTGAAATAATAGAATTAGCTAAAAGAAGCCTTTAAAGGCTTCTTTTTTAATATACTAAGGGATTATAAATTAGATGGTTTGTGGATAAATTATAATTCCAACTACTGAACTTGAAATAGCTAGCCAACACGTTGCTCAAGCAATGGGTCTGATTTTCTAGTTCGTTGACGATATGAGAGAAATGAATTTTTTATTTAGATATATAATATGAATAAATATTTCATATAAAGAAATTATAAGTATATAGTTTGTAAGTAGGGAGTGGCAGTATTATGTTTAAAAATTTTAAAAGTAAAAATACTGTAGTAATGGTAGTAGTTATAAGTTTAGTATTACTGGGTGTGAAAGCACTAAGAGAAGATTACAAAGAGTTATCAATGGAAACTATGATGAACAGCAATAAGGATGAAATAAAATATGTTTATCCACTTGGAAAAGTTGTAGGGGTTAAGGCTACTACAGATGGTGTATTAGTGATAGGATACGAAGAAGACAATATTGAATATATAGGAGGTATACAAAAAGGAGATAATATAGTAAAAATAAACGGACAAAAAATAAATAATAGCCAAGATATAACTAATACTTTAAATAAATTAGAAAAAGATGATATAGATATAACATTTGAGAGAAATAATAAATATATTACAGAAGCCGTAAAAATAAAGCGTAAAAATGGAAAATCAAAACTTGGGTTATGGGTAAGAGATAAAATATCTGGAATAGGAACAGTAACATTTTATGATCCAATAAACTATAAATTTAAAGCTATAGGACACGCAATTACAGATGTAGATACAAATGAATTTTTAAAAATAAAACAAGGAAATATATATAATCCTATAAGTATTAACATAACAAAGGGAAACTACAATAAAGTAGGACAAATTAAAGCAGAATTTAGCACATCAAATCCCATAGGTAATTTTGATGATAACTCAAATTTTGGGATAAGTGGAAATCTGACAGGAAAAATAAACAATGACATGCAATTAGTAGAAGTAGGCAAGAGAGAAGATGTAAACTTAGGAAAAGCATCTATTCTTTTTGAGGATAAAAATAGAAATATAATAACCTATGATATACGTATTGAAAGCTTTGTAGAAAATGATAAGAATGATAGAGATATGGTAATAGAAGTGGTTGATGAAAATTTAATAAATTATACAGGTGGTATAATTCAAGGAATGAGTGGTGCTCCTATAATACAAAATAATAAGATTATTGGTGCGTTAACACATGTTTTTAAAGATAATCATAAAAAAGGATATGGTGTTTTCATAGATGAGATGATAGAATTAGATAGGAGATATTAAAAAATTAATATTTATTTCAATATATTTTTCAATATATTTAAATAAATTGAAGGAATATAATTTTAGTATGTCGAATATGCTTAAGTATGAAAAACTTTTGATATTATTATATAAAAAATAAGATATTTTATTAATGGGGGGAATTTTAGTGAACGAAAAAATTAAAATAGTTTTAGCAGATGATAATAAGGATTTTTGTCAGGTACTTAAAGAATACTTATCTAATGAAAGTGATATAGAAATATTAGGTATCGCAAAAGATGGAATAGAAGCGTTAGATTTAGTAAAGAAGACTCAACCAGATTTACTAGTATTGGATGTTATAATGCCGCATTTAGATGGTTTAGGAGTTATAGAAAAGTTAAATTCAATGGATATACCTAAAATGCCAAAAATAATAGTATTATCAGCAGTAGGTCAAGATAAAATAACACAAAGTGCTATTAATTTAGGTGCAGATTACTACATAGTTAAGCCGTTTGATTTTGTTATATTTATAAACAGAATAAGAGAATTGGTTTCGAATAGAACTAGTCATATAGAAATAAAACCAAGAATGCATGCAGATATACAAATGACGAGAAGTGATTTTGTAAAGAATGTAGGAAACATAGAAACAGAAATAACAAATATAATACATGAAATAGGTGTACCTGCTCATATAAAAGGATATTTATACTTAAGAGAAGCTATAAAAATGGTTATAGAAAATGTAGAGTTATTAGGTGCTGTAACAAAAGAATTATATCCTAGTATAGCTAAGAAATTTAATACTACTCCAAGTAGAGTAGAAAGAGCTATAAGACATGCTATAGAAGTAGCATGGAGTAGAGGTAAGGTTGATACAATAAACCAATTATTTGGATATACAGTTCATAATACAAAAGGAAAACCTACAAACTCTGAATTTATAGCAATGATAGCGGATAAATTAAGATTAGAACACAGTATGGTTAAATAATTATATAGTTAATACAATAAGTCTTCTCAAATAAAGAAGGCTTATTTTTATTTATAGTGTTTTAAAATTTGTTATTTTATAGATAAGTATAAAGTCAAGAATATCATTAATATAAAAGAAAATAGTTTCGTATAGTTATAATTGACAATACTGAGTAAATTAAAATTAAGGAGAAATATAATGAAAATAAATTTACCTAAACAAGTTGAATTTATAATTGATAAAATATATGAAAATGGCCATGAAGCTTTTATAGTAGGAGGGTGTGTAAGGGATTCTATATTAGGAATTAAGCCTAATGATTATGATATAACAACTAATGCTAAGCCAGATGAAGTAATAGAAATATTCAAAGATTATAAGATAATAGACAATGGAATAAAACATGGAACAATAGGATTAATTATTGATAAAGATATTTATGAAATAACAACATATAGAATCGAAAGTGAATATGAAGGAAATCGTAGGCCAAAAGACGTAAAATTTACATCGAACATTATAGAAGACCTAAAAAGAAGAGATTTTACTATAAACTCTATAGCGTATAATTATAAAAGGGGTTTGATTGATGTATTTGATGGAATGAATGATATACATAGAAAAGTAGTTAAAACAGTAGGTGACCCAGACGAAAGATTTAATGAAGATGGTCTTAGAATAGTAAGAGCAATAAGGTTTAGTAGTAAGTTAGGATTTGATATAGAAAGCAAAACTTTAAAAAGTATATATAAAAATTCATACATAGTAAAAGAAATAAGTAAAGAAAGAATAACAGATGAAGTTAATAAAATTATATTGAGTAAAAATCCCCAACAGATAATACTTTTATATACAACAGGTATCTTACAATCTTTAGGAATTTATTGTGATTTAAATGGAAATGAATATAATATGTTGAAAAAATATTCAGAGATATTAGTACAATGTAGTGAAAACTTAGAGGAAAGATTGTTAATGTTAGAATATTTAATAAGCAATAAAGAAATAACGGATATGAGTAATAAAGAAGATGAAAATATTAAATACTATAAAGAAAATATACAACCTAAAAGTATAGTAAATAAATTAAAGTACTCAAAATATATAAGTAATCATTGTAATAAATTAATTGAATATATGTTTATAGATGAAAATAATATAGATTTGATAAAAATAAAAAAGATTTTAAATAAAATAGGTGCTAAAAATTTGAATCAAGTATTTAAACTAAAAAAAATGTATTATGAGTATAACTTAAAAAATGATTCATACAATGAAAGTTTTAAAATAAAATATAATTTATTAAATAATTATATTAATAAAATAGAATGCATAGAAAAAAATAAAGAATGTTATATGATAAAAGATTTAGATATAAATGGAAGTATTTTAGAAGGTTTAGGTTATAAAGGAATAGATATCGGTAATAAATTAAATTATTTATTAGAAGAAGTTATAAAAAATCCGTCTCTCAATAAAAGAGAAAATTTAATGAAATTGTTAAGATAATTATATATCTATTCAAGTTCAAATAGCTGAAAGAAATGTAATTTATTAAAATATTGACAAGAAATAAACAAATGGAATTTATCTAAATATTTAAAACAAACTTTAAATATTTCTTTTGTTGTGAAATAATGTTATAATGTAATGTGATTTTAAAAATGATATCGGAGGTTTAAAATATGAGAGTCGAAGCCCCTATTAAGGTAGACCGAAAAACAAAAAGGCTTGCTAAGAGACTTACAGGTGGAGAGATAGCAGTTATAAATCATATAGATATTGATGAAGTTGCTGCAAACTCTTTAGTAGAAGGTAAAGTAAAACTTGTAATCAATGCATCACCTTCTATAAGTGGAAGATATCCAAATAAAGGCCCGGGAATATTAACTGAAAAAAATATTTTTATAATTGATAATGTAGGAGAAGAGTTATTCCATAAATTGTTAGAAGGTCAAACAATCGAAGTTATAGATGGGAAAATATATAGAAACGGCGAACTTCTAGGAGAAGGTGAAGTCTTAGGAAAAGATGAAGTAGGAGTTAAATTAAAAAAGGCCTATGAAAATTTAGCTGTAGAATTAGATAGATTTATAGATAATACTATAGAGTACGCTAAAAAAGAAAAAGGATTTATCTTAGGAGAAATTGAAATACCTGAAGTTAGTACAAATTATGCAAATAGACATGTATTAATAGTTGTAAGAGGACAAGATTATAAACAAGATTTAAGTACTATATTATCTTATATCGAGGAAATGAAGCCAATATTAGTTGGAGTTGACGGTGGTGCTGATGCTCTTTTAGAATTTGGATATACTCCAGATGTAATTGTTGGTGATATGGATAGTGTAAGTGATGAAGCATTAAAAAAGGCTGGAGAAATAATAGTTCATGCATATACTGATGGGAGAGCTCCAGGACTTAAAAGGGTACAAGATTTAGGTTTAGATGCTATAGTTTTTCCAGCACCAGGGACTAGCGAAGATATAGCTATGCTTATAGCATATGAATATAAAGCAGAACTTATAGTAGCATTAGGAACTCATTCAAATATGATTGATTTCTTAGAAAAAGGAAGAAAAGGTATGGCGAGTACTTTCTTAGTTAGACTAAAAATAGGTTCGAAGCTAATAGATGCAAAAGGTGTTAATTTACTATATAGAAGTAAATTGAAAATGAAATATATATGGGCATTAATAGCAACAGCATTGTTCCCGGTATTAATATTAGCATCTTTTTCACAAAGTGTTCAACAATTTATACACTTAATGGAATTGAAAATTAAGTTACTATTACAGATGTAGATTTAGGAGGATTAAAATGCATATAAATATGAAATATTATATAGTTAGCATAGGAGCTATATTTATAGCTTTAGGAATTGGTATGTTAGTAGGATTTAACTTGAATTATGATCAAGAACTTAGCAAACAACAAGCTAGTATCATAAATGATTTAGATAATAAATTTGAAGATTTAAAGACTACTAATGATAACTTAGAAGATAGTTTAGCGAACTTAACTTCAGATTACGACCAAGCAATAGAATTAATAAATAAAAATACAAATAAAATAATATCTGGTGGATTATTAGAAAAAAATATAGGAATAATATCTACTAATGAAAATAATGATTACACTAAAGAAATAGAAGAAATTGTAACAAAAGCTAATGGAACATTATCATTTAATATAGTTTTAAGTGATAATATAGAGAATAAATCAAAATTAGAAGAAGCATCTACTAAATTAAACATAGAATTTAAAAGCGGACAAGATGTAGTAAAATATGTATCAGAATGTCTAAAAGATGAAGGCGGAGTAACTAAACTACAAAATCTTCAAAGTCTTGAATTAATAAAGCTAAACTCTATTTCAAGTGATTACCTAAATTATGATTCTGTAGTTTTAACAGGTGGAAATGAAGCTAAAAATGGAAATGATAAATTTAGTAAAGTTGATGAGGTTTTAATAACTAAATTAAAAGAACAAAACAAAAATATTGTAGGAGTTCAAAAAAGTAATACTAAATTCTCATATGTAGATTTATATTCTAAAAATAAAGTTACAACTATTGATAATATAGATGAAGGAATAGGACAGGTATCATTAGTAATATCATTAAGTGAAAAAGGAATAAGTGGAAATTTTGGAAGATTAGAAAGTGCAGATAAATTATTTCCATACAAGAAATAAGTAAAGGAGAAAAGATATGAGTCCTTATATAAGTATAATAATACCAGCTTATAATGAAGCAAATAAAATAAAAGATACATTAGAAAATGTTATAGATATAAAAGAGATAAATGAAATTATCGTGGTAGATGATGGATCAAGTGATAATACTGTAGAAATTGCTTCAAATGTAAAAAGTGATAAAATTAAGGTCTTTAAACTAGATAAAAATAGAGGTAAAGGATATGCATTAAATTATGGATTAGATATATCTATGAAGAATGCAGATATTATAGGTTTTCTAGATGGGGATTTAGGAAGCTCATCTAGTGAAGTAAAAAAGCTTATAACTCCGATATTAAACGATGAAGCTGATGTAATAATTGCTAAGTTCCCTCCTGCAAAGAAAAAGGGAGGATTAGGATTTGTGAAGGGCTTAGCTAAAGATTCAGTTTTAGATATGACAGGCGTGGAACTAGATGCCACTTTATCTGGTCAAAGAATATTCAAAAAAGAAGTATTACAAAAATTTAATGAAATTCCATTTGGATATGGTGTAGAAGTGGGTATGACCATAGATATATTAAAATATGGTTACAAAATAAAAGAAGTATTAGTGAATATGACTCACAGTGAAACAGGAAGAGATTTAAAAGGATTTATTCATAGAGGGAAACAATACTATCATATAAAGAAAGTTTTAAAACAGAAAAGGAAAGAATGGAGGTAGTATGTAAGTGGAAAATTATATACTTTATACTATTTTACTGTTTATAGGATTATTTGGTACGTATGCAATAATACCTTTATTTAAGAATTTATTAATAGAGAGTAATGTACTAAGGCCAAATTATAAAAAAGATATGATACCTGTAAGTATGGGGATAGTATTTTTACCAATGATAATTATAAATGGTATAATATTAGCATTCTTTACACAAGATTATAAGAATTTGTTATATTTATTTATGTTTATATTTGGTATGATATCTATGTTTTTTGCAGGTGTATTAGATGATATTATAGGAAATAGAGATGTGAGTGGATTAAAAGGACATTTTAAAAGTTTATTAAAAGGAAGCCTTACTACAGGTGGATTTAAAGCTTTATTTGGTGGATTTGTTGGAGTGATTATATCTATTGCAGTGTCTAAAAATTTAGGAGATATAATTATAAACACACTAATAATTGCTTTATCAACTAACTTAATGAATTTATTAGATTTAAGACCAGGAAGAGCTATAAAAGTATATCTTTCTATATCTGTAGTTTTATTTTTAACTTTAACTGGATATATTAAGTTTTTAATATTTCTCATAGTTCCAAATGTACTTGCGTATTTTAACTATGATTTAAAGGCGAGAGCAATGATGGGAGATACTGGATCTAATGTGTTAGGTATATCAATAGGTATGTTAGTTATCATGGGATATTCATTAAAAGTTAGAATTGGATGGTTAGTATTTTTGGTATTTATACATATACTTACGGAGAAGTATTCACTAACAAAGATAATAGAAAAAAATAAATTCTTGAATTTTATAGATAAGTTAGGAAGGTAAACCTATGATAAGTAAAAGAATAGGAGTAATTGAATCTATAGTAGATCAAAGCGAAGGATTAGATGATATAAGGGTAAATATAAACGGAGATATACAAAGGGCCTATAATTATCCTAAGATGACAGGAACAGTGAATATAGGCGATGAGGTGGTTTTAAATACTACTGCAGTTGAGCTTAGCTTAGGTACTGGTGGATATCATTTTGTAATAGCAAATTTGAATAGTTTAGAATCGAATTTAACGCAAGGTGGGCATATCATGAAATTAAGGTATACTCCTTTTCAAGTTAAGGTTGATTCAGTAGAAGAACAAGAAAGTGTTTATCACGAAAAAATAGAAGGTTTTAAGAATTTAAACAATATGCCGGTAGTGGTTGGAACTTTACATAGTATGTTAACATCATTTGTAGCATCGTATAAGAAAAATAATCCTAATAAGAAATTAGTATATATAATGACCGACGGAGCAGCACTTCCAATATATTTAAGTAAAAATGTTGATACATTAAAAAGTAAGGGTTTAATTGATAATACTATTACAATTGGAAATGCATTTGGTGGAGACTATGAATGTATAAATATATATACAGCATTAATAACTGCCAAAGAAATTTTAAAAGCAGATTGTGTATTTATTAGTATGGGTCCAGGTATTGCAGGAACTGGAACTAAATATGGATTTACGGGTATAGAACAAGGCCCTATATTAGATGCAGTTAAAAAGCTAGGAGGTAATCCTATAGCTATACCTAGAATTAGTTTTTCAGATAAAAGAGATAGGCATACAGGGATATCTCATCATAGTATTACTGTGTTTAAAGACATTGTAAATGTTGAGGTAAATATACCAATAACAAATTATGAATGTGATAAGTTAGATAAAATACAATCTCAAATAAAAACAAATAAATTAGATAAAAAACATAATATAATATTTATAGATAATAAAAATACTAAAGAAGATTTAGACTACTATGGATTAAAAGTAAGAAGTATGGGCAGAAATTACGAACAAGATAAGGAATTTTTTGAAGCTGCTAGTACAGCTGCATATTACTTAATGGAGGTTTGTGATGATAGTAGAAGAAACGACTATTAGTAGTGATAGGATATATACTGGAAAAATAATTAGTTTAAAAGTAGATACTGTTGAGGTAGAGAATCAAGGGTATCAAAAAAGAGAAATAGTGGAACATGGTGGCTGTGTAGGTATAGTTGCAATAAATGATAACAATGAAATTATACTAATAAAGCAATTTAGAAAAGCCATAGAAAAAGTTATTTGGGAAATTCCAGCAGGTAAAATTGAGGCTGGAGAAAATCCTAAAGAATGTGCCATAAGAGAACTTAAAGAAGAAACTGGGCATGAGGCACAGAACCTAAAATTAATACATAAGTTTTTTACATCAGCAGGTTTTTCTAATCAAAAGATATATATATATTTAGCTACTGGACTTACCGTTGGAGAAAGAAACCTTGATAATGATGAAAGTTTAGACGTATATAAAATGAATTTAGAAGATGCTTATAGTATGGTTATAAAAAATGAAATTGAAGATGCAAAAACTTCAATAGGAATTTTATTGGCTAAAGAATTAATATAAAATGCATAACCTCCTCTTTTCATACATACTATTTTGTAAGATACAAGAGGAGGTTATAAATTTGAGAAGAACATACAGAAAAGGGAATTTTAAAGAACTAAACAAACAGATAATAGTTATTGGAGTTGTATTTATATCATTTATAATACTAGGCACATATTTAAATAAAATATGGCCAAGTTCTCAAAGCAATATAATGGACAATATTAATCCGGCCATAGAATGTTATAATTTAAGTACAGGTACAAAAGAGGCAATAATATCAAATTTAAAGTCAGACTTAATATTTATGGGATCAATAAGTATATTTACATTATTGATTGTGACTTTTCCTATTATATTCATAATATTTATGCTAAAAGGTTTATCAATCGGCTATACTATAAATAGCACTATATTAGCATTAAACTTTAAAGCTACAAGAATGATATTTATCATTTTATTTAAAAATTTAATAACTATACCAGGCGCAATTATATTAGCATTAATTTCATTTAATTATTTAAAAAAAATAATGTATGAATTGAAAAAAGGAAAAAGAGATAATATACTATTTTTGGGAAAAAGATATTTACTAAATGCCATAATTGTACTAACTACAACAGTTGGATTACAATCAATAATAAACATGATAAGTATAGGTATTATTAAGTTCCTAGTTAGATAAAGGAGTTTACTATGGAAGTCACAAAGGAATATATAGGTTATTTAAAAGCCAAAAAGAAGTTATCAGGTAATACTATATCATCTTATTTTATAGATATTAAAAAATACATAGAATATTTAAAACAAAATAAAATAAGTATAAATAATGTAGTAGAAAATGATATTATTGGATATTTGATAAAATTAGAAAAAGATAATATATCAGTAGCTACAATATCTAGAATGATATCTTCAATAAAGTCTTTTCATGATTACTTATTTTTAAGCCATATAAGCGAAAATAACCCAGCAAAAGGTATAAAAAAACCTAAATTAGAAAAAAATAATTTAGATATACTAACGCAAGAAGAAATAGAGGCGTTATTAAATTTCCCCAAATTAATAACACCTAAGCAAATAAGAGATAAGGCTATATTTGAAATTTTATATGGAACAGGAATAAAAGTTTCAGAGTTGGTAGAAATGGACTTAGACAGTGTAGACTTAGAGATAGATTATATATATTGTAATGGTAATAAAAATCAACGAGTTATACCACTTTCAGATATTACAAAATTATACTTAGAAAAATATATAAAAGAATCAAGAACTAAGTTAGCAAATGAAGGTGAAGATGCACTTTTTGTAAGTTCTCTAGGGCAAAGGTTTACGAGGCAAGGTTTATGGAAACTTATAAAAAAACATGCTAGCTTAGCTAATATAGATAAAAATATAAACCCAAGTATGCTTAGACATTCATTTGCAATTCATTTATTAAATGAAGGGGCAAATATTGCGGTGGTTAGCAAGATATTAGGAAATGCTAACTTATCTAGTTTACAATCATACTTAAATCATATAGATAAAAATATGAGGAGAGAAATAAAAGAAAAACATCCTAGAAAGTAAACGATAAAAAAGGAGGACAAACTATGAGTAGAGTAATATGGGTTATAATCGACAGTGTTGGAATAGGAGCATTGCCTGATTCTAAAAAATTTGGAGATGAAGGTGTGAACACTTTAGGTAACATAGTTAAAGTACATAATGATATAAAAATTCCAAATTTATTAAATTTGGGAATAGGAAATATAGATGGAGTTAATTTTATAGAAGGAATAAACAATCCTATAGGTACTTTTGGTAAATGTAGCGAAGTATCTCAAGGAAAAGATACTACTACAGGTCATTGGGAAATGACAGGAGTATTAGTTGAAACACCATTTAAAACATTTGAAAATGGATTCCCTAAAGAAATAATAGATGAATTTGAAAAGAAAACAGGTAGAAAAGTAGTAGGAAATAAACCAGCTTCAGGAACAGCCATATTAGATGAATATGGTGAACATCAAATGAAAACAGGAGATGTAATAGTTTATACATCTGCAGATAGTGTATTCCAAATAGCAGCACACGAAGAAATAATACCTTTAGATGAGTTATATAAAATGTGCGAGATAGCTAGAGAAATTATGATGGGAGATAATGCTGTTGCTAGAGTTATAGCAAGACCATATGTAGGTGAGGGAACAGGAACATTTACAAGAACATCTAATAGAAGAGACTACTCACTAAATCCATTTGAGCCTACAGTACTTGATAATATAAAAGAAGCAGGCTTAGATGTAATAGGAGTAGGCAAAATAGAAGATATATTTAATGGACAAGGTATAACTGAGGCAATACACACTAAAGATAATATGGATGGTGTGGATGAGACAATAAATTATATTAAAAAAGATAATAAAGGATTAATATTTACTAATTTAGTTGACTTTGATTCTAAATATGGTCATAGAAGAGATACAAAAGGTTATAAAGAAGCATTAGAAGAATTTGATGCTAGAATACCTGAAATTATAGATGCAATGAATGATGATGATATATTAATAATAAATGCAGATCATGGGAATGATCCAACATATAAAGGTACAGATCATACAAGAGAGTATATACCTTTATTAGTTTATGGAAAAACTATAAAAGAAGGATTAAATTTAGGAATAAGAAATAGTTTTGCAGATATAGGAGCAACTGTTGCAGAGATATTAAATATAGAGGCGCCTAAAAATGGACAAAGCTTTAAAAAAGACATTATAAAATAATCTAGGAGGAAAAATTAATGAATAATATGTTTGACAAAATACAAGAAAGTGCAGATTTTATAAAGGGTAAGAGTAATACACAACCTAAAATAGGATTAATTTTAGGGTCAGGGCTTGGAGTATTAGCAGATGAAATACAAAATCCTGTTAAAATAAAGTATAATGATATACCAAATTTCCCTATATCAACAGTTGAAGGTCATGCAGGACAACTTGTAATAGGAAATCTTGAAGGAAAAGAAGTTGTAGCAATGCAAGGAAGATTCCATTACTATGAAGGATATTCTCAACAAGAAATAACATTCCCAGTTAGAGTTATGAAAGCTTTAGGTGTAGACACTATTGTGGTAACTAATGCTGCTGGAGGAGCTAATGTAAACTTTGAACCAGGAGATTTAATGGTAATCAAAGATCATATAAATTTAAGTGGAAGTAATCCATTAATAGGAAAAAATGACGAAAGATTTGGACCAAGATTCCCTGATATGTCTACAGCGTATAAGCCAAAGTATGTAGAATTAGTAAAAGAATGTGCAAAAGAATTAAATATGAAAATACAAGAAGGTGTTTATGCATTCTTCAGTGGACCAACATATGAAACACCAGCTGAAGTAAGAATGGCACAAATATTAGGAGCAGATGCAGTTGGTATGTCTACAGCTCCAGAGGTTATAGTAGCGTCTCATTCAAGTATGGATGTTATAGGTATATCTTGTATAACTAACATGGCAGCAGGAATACTTGATCAACCTCTTGACCATGAAGAAGTAATAGAAACTACTCAAAAAGTAAAATCTGAATTCCTAAGTTTAGTAAAAAATGTAGTTAATAAGATATAGTTTTTGCTAACTTTACAAATATAAGCTTAATATTAATTATTAATTAATATTAAGCTTATTAAAGTTTAAATATGTATAATGATTAAAATAATGATTAAAATATAGTAGAGCGCATATGAAATAAATAACTAGGAATTTATTAAGGAGAATTATAATGAGAATTTATGATATAATCAGAAAAAAAAGAGATAATCATGAGTTAAGTAAAGCTGAAATTGATTTTTTTGTTGAAAAGTATTCAAAGGGTGAAATACCAGACTATCAAGCGTCGGCATTATTAATGGCCATATACTTAAATAAAATGAATAAGCAAGAAACGGTATATCTTACTGAAGCAATGATGAATTCAGGGGATGTAATAGACTTATCAGAGATACAAGGAATAAAAGTAGATAAACATAGTACAGGAGGAGTAGGCGATAAGACTACTATAGCATTAGCTCCACTTGTAGCAGCATGTGGCGCACCTGTAGCTAAAATGTCAGGTAGAGGACTAGGGCATACAGGAGGAACGTTAGATAAGTTAGAATCTATACCAGGATTTTCTATAGAAATGGAAGCTAAGAAATTTATAGACTCTGTAAATGAGCATAAAATAGCAGTATGTGGACAAACAGCATCAATAGCAGTAGCAGACAAAAAAATGTACGCATTAAGAGATGTAACTGCTACAGTTGATAATATTTCTCTTATAGCTGCAAGTATAATGTGTAAAAAATTAGCTTCGGGAGCGAATGCAATATTACTTGATGTTAAAACTGGTGATGGAGCATTTATGAAAACACTAGATGATTCTTTTGAATTAGCAAAGGCTATGGTTGATATTGGATGTGGAATGAATAGAGAAACTATAGGTATGATAACTGATATGGATGAGCCACTAGGATTTGCAGTAGGAAATTCATTAGAAGTTATAGAAGCTATAGAAACATTAAAGGGAAATGGGCCTAAAGATTTTGTTATGCTATGTGAGACTTTAGGTGCATACATGTTAGTCTTGGCTAAGACTGTAAATAATTTTGATGAAGGTATTAAAAAGATTAGAGAGGCAATAACATCAGGTGTTGCTCTTGATAAATTAAGAGTGTTTATAGAAAATCAAGGAGGAGACAAGAGAGTAGTAGATGATTATTCATTATTACCAACAGCATCAAAAATAGTAGAAATAAAAGCTCCTAAAAGCGGTTATATAAGCAAGATAGAAGCTGAAGAGATTGGAGTTTCAGCAATGATTTTAGGTGCAGGAAGAGAAACTAAAGAAGATGAACTAGATTTATCAGCTGGGATAGTATTAGAAAAGAAAGTTGGAGACTATGTAGCACAAGGCGATGTATTAGCATATATGCATTTAAATAAAGAAGAGAAATTAGAACAAGCTAGTGCAAGATTTATAGGTGCTTATGAAATAGTCGAAGAAAGAGTAGAGCCTAAAAAGTTAGTATATGGTGTTGTAACTAAGAATGAAGTGAAAAAATTCTAAAAATATGATTATAAAAAGTCTAACGTGTAAACAATAACGTTAGACTTTTTTTAGTATGAGGAAATTATAAATTTCCATTCTGGGAGATAGTTTGAACAACAGATATGAATAAATACATACTAGTGTAATATTATTAGTGATAATTTTTTATGATTTAAAAGAAAAAGTTTAAAAAAACGTAGTTTACAGATTATTAAAGAAATGATAAAAAACTGTTTTTTATATTTAACAACTAAATTTATTCGACAATTTTATTGAAAATTTTCATGCTTAGATTTATAATATAAAGGATATAAATATATATAAGGAGTAGATAACCCTATGGATTTGAACAAAAATAAATGGAAGGTAATTAAATTAACTTCTTTTATATTAGTAGTTTTAATAGGAATTTTTATATTTACACAAATCGGTCCATATAATAGAAATAACAAAAAAGATATAGTAATTGATATACCTTCAGGTTCAACTGTTAGTAAAATATCAGATATATTATATGAAAATGAGTTAATAAAGAATAAGACTTTATTCAAAGTTGTAGCGAAAGTAAGTGAAAAATCGCCAAATATTAAGGCAGGGAAGTACCTACTTAATCAAACATATTCAAATAATGATATAATAAATCTTTTAGCTTCAGGTAGGATATATCAAGATGGAGTTAAAATAACTATACCAGAAGGGTCTACATCTAAAGAGATAATAAATATTCTCATATCAAAAAAACTTGGGAACAAAGAAACTTATGAGAATTTAATACAAAATCCCAAAGAGTTTTATGATAAGTTTTCATACTTAAAAGAGGATGATATAACATGTTTAGAAGGGTTCTTATATCCAGAAACTTATTATTTTGATGAAAATGCTTCTGAAAAAGAGATATTAAGTCAAATGCTATCAGAATTTAATAAGATTTATAGTGATAAATTAAAAGAAAAACAGAAAGAATTAAATATGACTCTTCAGCAGGTTGTAAATTTAGCCTCAATTGTAGAAAAAGAAGCTGTTTTAGATGAAGATAGACCGACAATAGCAAGTGTATTTTATAACAGATTAGAAAAAGATATGCAATTACAATCTGATGCGACAATACAATATATTTTTAAAGAACGAAAAAAAATAGTAACATACAATGATTTAAAAATAGACTCTCCATACAATAGTTATAGAAACAAAGGCTTACCACCAACACCGATTGCAAATCCAGGAGTAAAGTCTATCCAAGCGACATTATATCCTGATGATACAAAGTATTTATATTTTGTAGCTAAGTTAAATGGAGGTAACAATTATAGTGTAGAATACAAAGATCATCTTAAGTATGTAAAAGAATATAAAGATGAAAGAGCAAAGTTAAATCAAAATAAGATAGAAGAAAAATAAGATAAAATTATTTTAAGACAAGATTTAAAAGTATGGATTATGCTTTAAAAAAATTAAGGTGTAATCCTCTATTAATTTTTTTTGCCACTTAAGGAGTGATTTTAATGAGTAATATAGTAAACGAATTAGTACAAGATTATATAAGAAATACACTAAAGGATAAAGAAGGACTTTTAAAAGAGTTAGAAGATTATGCAATAGAACATAATGTTCCAATAGTACACAAAGAAGTATCAGACTTATTAAAAGTATTACTTAAGGTTCAAAAACCAAAGAGAATATTAGAAGTTGGATGTGCTATAGGATACTCTTCGATATTATTTGCATCTACAATAGGAGATGATGTAGAAATAATAACTGTAGAGAGAAATGAAAAAATGATAGAGAAAGCTAAAGAAAACATAAAATCAGCAGGATTTGAAAAAAATATAATTATATTAGAAGGAGATGCAGAAGATAGACTTAAAGAGGTTGAAGGCGAATTTGACATGATTTTCCTAGATGCAGCTAAAGGTCAATATCAATTGTTTTATGATATGGTTATAGATAAATTAAAAGTAGATGGTCTTTTAATATCAGATAATATTTTATATAAAGGCATGGTAGCGCATGATGATTTTGTTATAAGAAGAAAGAAAACAATAGTCAAAAGAATGCGAAATTACTTAGATTATATATGCAACTGTGACTATTTAAACACATCTCTTATACCAATAGGAGATGGTGTAGCACTTAGCTATAAGCAAAGTGAAAGAGGTGACATAAATGCATAATGTAGAACTTTTAGCACCAGCTAGAGATTTAGAAGAATTAAAAATAAACATAGATAATGGAGCAGATGCTGTTTATATAGGTGGCGAAGTATTTGGGATGGTATCTCAAAATAAAGATTTTTCTAAAGAACAAATGGTAGAAGGCATAGACTTTGCACATAAAAAAGGAAGTAAAGTATATGTAGCGGTTAATATAATTCCTCATAATGAAGATTTTATTGCAGTAGAAAACTATTTAAAGCAACTTGAAGAAATTGGAGTAGATGCAGTTTTAATATCAGATCCAGGCATGCTTAATATAGTTAAAAATACTATACCTAAAATGGAGATTCATTTGAGTGATCAAGCAAATACTACAAATTATGTCACAGCTAAATTTTGGCATGAACAAGGAATAAAAAGGATAGTAGCATCAAGAGAACTATCTTGTGAAGAAATAGCTCAAATAAGAGCTAAAACTCCTTTAGAAATGGATATAGAGGTATTCGTACATGGTACTATGACGCTATCATATTCAGGTAGACGTTTAATTAGTAACTATATTACAGATCAAAATTTAGATAAAAAAATAAACAAAAAAAGTTATAATTTAGTAGAAGAAAAAAGACCTGGAGAATACTTTCCGGTTTATGAAGATGAGCGAGGAACATTCTTATTTAATTCGCAAGATTTATGTATGATAGAGTATATACCACAACTAATTAAAGCGGGTATAAAAAGCTTTAAAATTGAAGGTAAAATGAAAGATTCTAAATATGTAGAACAAGTTGTCAAGGCATATAGAGCGGCTATAGATGAATTTTATAAAAATCCACAAGGGTGGGAATTTAACCCTATGTGGTTAGGCGAATTAAAAAAAATAAGCGATAGACAATTCACAGCTGGATTCTATTTAGGTAATCCATGTGATAAAAAATAAAAATGAGAATCTGACTTAGTAAGGAGAGTACTACAACATGAAAAATAAAAAAAGACCCCTAATAATAGGAATAACAGGTGGAACTGGTTCAGGTAAGAGTACAGTTTGCAAAGCGATAATGGAAAATATACCAGAAGAAAATATAGCTACACTAGAACAAGATGCGTACTATAAAGATCAAACTCACTTAACACTTGAAGAAAGATTAAAGACTAATTATGACCATCCACTTTCTTTTGACAATAAACTTCTTATAAAACATATAGAAGATTTATGTGAAGGTAAATCTATAGAAAAACCTATATATGATTATGAACTTCATACAAGAAAACAAAATGAAACAGCGAGTATAGCTCCTAAAGATATAATAATAGTTGAAGGTATAATGATACTAGAAGATGAAGAACTAAGAGATAAGCTAGATATAAAAATATATGTAGATACAGAAGATGATATAAGAATTCTTAGAAGAATACAAAGAGATATAAAAGAAAGAGGAAGAACTGTAGATTCAGTTATAGAACAATACTTAACTACAGTAAAACCTGCACATGATCAGTTTATAGAGCCATATAAGAAATATGCAGATATAATAATGCCTGAAGGTGGCCAAAATGAAGTGGCTATAGATATAGTTATAAGTAAAATAAGAACTCAGTTAGACTAAAATATAAAAGTTTAATATAAATAATTTGTAAATTTAGTATTAACCCCTTAGAAATTGTTAAAAATGACAAGTATCTAAGGGGTGATTTTATGTCAAGGAAAAAAGGGAATTTATCTAAACAAATTATAAGACGTGCATGGGCTATGTTTTCATTTAGCATCATAATATATTCATTTTTAACTTATAGATTGACAGCTATACAAATTTTAGAATCTGATAAATATAAAGAAAAATCAGAAAGACAGAGTATTCAAAAAGTTGATTTAAATAGTGGAAGAGGAATTATATATGACAGAAATGGAAAGCCTTTAACAGATAACGTAAAAGAAGAAGTAATGATAGTTGAAAAAGAAAGATTTATAAATGATTCACAGGTTAGAAAATTAGTACAAGAATGTAGTAAAATGAAAATCGAAGATATCTATTTAAGCATACAAAAGCAACTAAAATCACAAATATTTCAAATTAAAGTAGAAGATTTAAGTGATGACATGAAAGAAAAATTATTAGAAAAAAACATTATAGTACAAGAACGAACACTAAGATATTCATCAGACTGGTTATTGTCTCATACCATAGGTTATATTAAACGATCAGATAAAGTTGGAGAATCAGGGATAGAAAAAGCTATGAACAATATACTAAAAGATTCTAATGAAAAATATTTATCAGCATTTAAAGCAGGGGCATCAGGTAATACACAAGATTTAGGTATATTAAAAGGAAGCATAAAAACTGTGAATGAAGTGGAAGATGCTAAACATATAAAACTAACCATAGATAAAGATATCCAAAAGAAAGTAGAACAAATAGTAGATACAGAAGAAAATCCAACATCAGTAGTGATATCTGATGTAGATACAGGAGAAATATTATGTATGAGTTCAAGACCAAATTTTGACCAAAATGATGTGGCTAAATACATCCAAAGTAAAGAAGGTGAGCTTGTAAATAGAACTGTACAAAGTATATATCCTCCAGGATCTGTATTTAAAATAGTTGTTTTATATGCAGCTTTAGAACAAGGAGTAATAGATGAAAATTATACATATAATTGCACAGGAAAAACTATAGTAGGTAGTAATGGAAAAGTGTTAAACTGTCATAAAAAAGAAGGACATGGAATAGAAAATTTGCAACAAGCATTTTCTAATTCTTGTAATACAGCATTTTTTGATATAGCTACTAAAGTTGGAGAAGATAAAATAATCGAATATGCAAAAAAACTTCATTTAGATGAACCTGTTAATATAGGTATAGATGAAGAAAAAAATAGAGAAATACCTACAGATATAAAAATATCTAATTTAGCGATAGGGCAAGGAAGCCTAGGATTTACACCATTACAAATAAATCAAATGACTCAAATAGTTGCAAATAATGGAACATATAAACCTTTATATTTGTATGATAGTATAGTTAATAATGATAAAAATATAGTGAAAAGTTTTAGGTCTTCTAAATCTGAAGAAATTATATCTCCATATACTATAACTATAGTGAAAGAAATGATGAAGGGCGTATCTAAGGATGGAACAGGAAAGGATTTAAAAGATTTAAAAGATGGATGTGGAGTAAAAACAGGAACGGCACAAAGCACTTCTGACGGAAAGAAAGTAAATCATGGATGGATAACTGGATTCTATCCTGAAGAAAGACCTAAATATGCTATAACCGTATTAGTAGAAGGAACTGAAAAAAATAGCAAATCAGCAGTACCTATTTTCAAAGAAATATGCATAAAATTAAGCAAATAAATAAAAATAAAAATTTATAAAACAAGCAATTTAATCAGGCCACTCTCATATAATTTAAAATGAAACATCAGAAAGAGGGGGTGGCCTGTTGACTATTCTCAAATCATTTGAAAAACCATTAACCCCTGAAGAAGAAGTTACTTATCTAACAAAATTCAAAGAAAATAAAGATGAAAATGCAAAAGAAGTTTTAGTTGAAAGAAACATGAGACTAGTAGCGCATATTGCTAAGAAGTACAATAATTCTAGTGAGGATCAAGATGATCTTATATCCATTGGTACAATAGGATTAATCAAAGCGATAGAGACATATAACACAGAGAAAGGTACGAGATTAGCAACATATGCATCAAAGTGTATAGAAAATGAGATATTGATGAATATAAGAGCAAACAAAAAGAATAAAGTTCAAGTATCTCTTCAAGACCCTATTGGAATGGATAAAGAGGGAAATGAAATTAGCTTAATTGATGTATTAGGGACAGATATTGATTATATACTAGATCAAGTAGAACTAAAAGTTCAAATTGGAAAACTATATGAACAATTAGATAAAATATTGACTAAAAGGGAAAAAGAAATAATACTTCTAAGATATGGATTAACTACTTGTGGGTATAAAACACAAAGAGAAATAGCACAAAAGCTTGATATATCTAGATCTTATGTATCTAGAATTGAAAAAAGAGCTCTTAAAAAACTTAGAAAAGAGTTAAAATCAGAAAAAAGCCTTGTATAGGCTTTTTTTTGTTATAAAAATGAACATACATATTATTTTATAAAATGACGTAATTAGATATATAAATTTTAAAGTTGAATATTGCTTTTAAAAAAATGTATTTTAGGTTAGATTTGATAACAAAAAATATTAATTTATAGCAAATAATTTTGTTTAAAACTGTTCAAAAATTGACAAAAAAATTGAAAAGAGTATGCTAATATAACATATATAGTAGAAAAAAATAATATTACAAATCTATATAAAAATATATATCATAATTAAGAATAAGAATAATAAATTTATATTATAAAGTAATAAGATAGAAAAGGATGGTGACTGTTGTGATAGATTTATATAAATATAGAGAAACTTTAGAATTTCTTAATTTAGTTATTATTATTTCTGTACCTTTTATTGCTTTTATGTCATACAAAATATCTAAAAATAGATTTTATATATATTCATTATATATATATAGTATAGAAATATTATTCTTAATAAATAAAAATAAAATAAGTATAAACATTTTATATTGGTTATTAATTGCTACAATAGTAAAAATAAATTCAATAATACTCCTTAGAAAAAAAATTAAAATAAGAAA
>NZ_DATIRC010000164.1:0-2829 GCF_035470145.1 Romboutsia sp. | reverse complement strand
AGATGGTGAAACTAAGTATAGGCATTATTGATATAATGACTCAAGGCCTCATTTTAAAGATGTTGATTATTAGGAGGGAAATTTGTATATGAGTATTTAAGTTAGAGGATGTTGTGGTAAATGTAGTTAAATGATATAATTACAATAAATGGAAAAAAATGGTACAAAAAGTAATATCTTGTCTACGCTATTGAAATCCGCGACTGTATTGTAAAAATGCGATACGATTTTTTATTTAAAATTATTAAGATTATAGGTGATATATAAATGAAATATAAAGGTAGAATATGCACAATGATATTTTTAGTAATTACAGAGTCAATATATATTATTTATTATTATAGTAAATTTGGTTATATAGATACAATTCAAAAAATAATGATTCCCATATTGATTTTAATTACTTGGTTCTTAGGTAAAAAGTTTGATGAAGTTAAGTTTTATTCTCAAGAAGTAAATGACAATAGAGAAGAATTAAATCAAATATGTGATAGCACGCATGCTGCACTGTGGTCTTATGATGTATGTACAAATAGTACATTAGTTGTAATGGGGATTGAAAAAACGTATGGATTATCACGCAAGAGATTTTTAGATAATCCAATGGTTTGGCAAGAAATAGTATATCAAGATGATATAAAGTTAGTTAAAGAGCATGAAAAAGAATTATTATTAGGAAAATCTAGTCATATAGAATATCGTTTTATAAAAGAAGATGGTGAGGTTCGCTGGATGAAAAATTACGGTATACCTATTTTTGATTCTTCTGGTAAAGTAATCAAAATTAATGTTATGGCAATTGATATTACAGAACAAAAACTTACAGAGGAAAAGTATAAAAAACTTGAAGAAAATTATAGTAACCTAATCGAAATTGCTCCAATAGGTATAGCTATTCATGAAGATGAGAAATTGATGTATGTTAATTCATCAGGAGCAAGGATTCTAAATATAGATAATCCTCAAAAACTTATTAATAAATCGATATTTGATATAATTCATCCAAAATTTCACCAAGCTACAATTAATAGAGTTAATGAATTAAAAGAAAACAAAATACATACTAGATTAAATGAATACAAACTATTTAGATCTGAGGGGAAAACTGTAGATGCTGAAATGATTAGTACCAGTATCACTTATTCTGATAAACCGGCTATTCTCACAATGATTATTGATGTAACAGAGCGAAAGAAATCAGAAGAAAAAATTAAACAACTAGCTTTTTATGATAGTTTAACTGGATTGCCTAATAGAAATATGCTTGATTATAAGTTTAATAAATTATTAGATAGTTCAAAGGTAAAAAAGCAAAATGTAGGTGTTATGTTTCTTGATTTAGATAGATTTAAGATAATTAACGATACAATGGGACATACATTTGGAGATATTATTTTACAACAGTTTTCAAAAAGATTGGTTCAACATGTACATAAAGATGATATGATTTGTCGTTATGGTGGGGATGAGTTTATTATTTTATTGAACGATACAAATCAAATAGAAGCAACTAAAGTAGCACAATCAATTATTGATGAATTTTCTTACCCATTCATAATAAATGAACAAAAATTTTTCTTATCTACTAGTATTGGAATCAGTCTATATTCCGAAGACAGAGATGATTTAGAAACATTGATTAAATGTGCTGATATAGCTATGTTTGTTGCTAAACAAAAAGGAAAAAATAACTATAAGTTTTATATTTCTGGCCAAAGTAATGATATATCAAAAAAAATGTATTTAGAAAATGAATTAAGACAAGCATTAGAGAATAATGAATTTATACTTTATTATCAACCTCAATTCAACTTACATACAGGTAAAATTGTAGGTATGGAAGCATTAATTCGCTGGAAGCATCCTGAATTAGGACTGATTTCTCCTGATGAATTTATTCCATTAGCAGAAGAAACTGGACTTATTATACCTATTGGTGAATGGGTGATTAAAACTGCATGTGAACAAAATAAAAGTTGGCAAGAATCTGGACTTCCTTCAATATACATTGCAGTAAATATTTCAGCCTATCAATTCCAACAGAATAATTTTGTTGAAAATATAAAGAAAGTGTTAAAAGAAACAAAACTTGATCCACAATATTTAGAATTAGAAATGACTGAAAGTATTATGCAAAATATTGAACAATTAACTGTAGTATTAAATGAATTAAAAAATATAGGAATTCAACTATCACTTGATGATTTTGGTACTGGTTATTCATCATTAAATGTTCTAAGACGCTTGCCTATAGACACCTTAAAAATTGATAAATCTTTTGTAGATGACATTATAAGTGATGTGAATACAGCACCAATTGTAAAAACTATTATTGATATGGGACGAAACTTAAAACTTAATGTAATTGCTGAAGGTATAGAGAATAAAGAGCAAGTAGATTTTTTAAAACAAAATAAATGTAATGTAGGGCAAGGTTATTTCTTTAGTCGTCCTTTACCTGCTGAAGATATAATTTACTGTTTAGAAATTAATTAAGAACTATAAAAGGAGAACTATATCATAAATAAAAGTATTAATGGATTTAGCATACTATGATTTGAAATGAGGTATATATAAAACTATTTTTCTAAGTATCTTTTTTGATTAAAAGCACATAATAAGCTTGTGCAATTAAGCATGAAAAATATATGGAGGTAAAAAAATGCCAAATATGAAAAATAGTTTTATATATACCTTGTTTCAAATCATAGTATACTAAATCCATTAATACTTTTATTTATGATATAGTTCTCCTTTTATAGTTCTTAATTAATTTCTAAACAGTAAATTATATCTTCAGCAGGTAAAGGACGACTAAAGAAATAACCT
>NZ_DATIRC010000163.1:0-1758 GCF_035470145.1 Romboutsia sp. | reverse complement strand
GTTCTAAAGGCTCTCAGAGGCTCTGAGGATAGCATTTATTTTACACTTTACATTATACCCTCCCCCTAATGCACATTATTGCACATATGTTGGCTCTTTTGGGTTTTTGGGGGATTCTAACTTCCTGTTCAATACTTTTTTCATAATAAACTTACTGTAATTAAAAAAAGAGAGGAGTCCTCACCCATCTCTTTAAGCCAACAATACAAAATATTCCTTTAAAAGTAAAAGGAGATTATGATTGTACTGCAATAATTATATCATAATTTATATACAAAAAATACCACTATTAATGAGAATGGCTCAGGGGTATGAGGCTCTACTCTTATTAGTTCTTAGTATCTTATCTATATTTGTAATTATTATTTTGTAATATTTTAATAGTTCTTTTATATTGTTGGTTTTATTTATAAAACTAGGCTTTAGCCTATAACATCTAATAAGACATCTAAAGGGACAACTAAAAAGACATCTATATACTGATAATTTCAAGGGATACTAAAGAGGTTTTCAAAGGATAGCTAGAAATTTTCAAAGGATAGCTAGAAATTTTCAAAGGATACTATTAAAATCTGTACCAATTTTTAATACAAGTTTTCAATTCTTTCTATATATAAAACATCTATATCCTGATAATTTCACAGGATACTACTTTTCTATAAAAAAAGAAAGCCTATTTAGGCTCTCTTGGTGGTTTTATATTATTTATTTTGTATCTTTGTGAGATGCTACCATCTTTATTAGTCCTTCTTTGGGTAACCTTGTCCACTAAATGGATGCTATCAAGACCTTTCATAATAGCATAAACCTTTTTCAGGTCTGTATCACTTGTAGTTTTAGGCTCTCTACCAAATGAGCCTTTAAAAATTGTTTCAGCAGTTAATACAAAGTCATTTGTATAATTATTTAATTTCCTCTGCTCCTGTAGGTTTAAAAGGTATATGTATACTTTTAGAGCATCATTTTTTAATACACTTGAAAGTATTTGTATTAGCTTATTATTTAACATTAGCCCTTTTTCTCCTTGTACATTTTTCTTTATAAGTATTTGATTATATTTTCTACCTATTTTCTCAACTATTATTATTCCTCTATCTTCCATCAGTCTTAGTTGTTTTCCAACTGTATCTGCTGACATATTGCCTCTAGCACCTTTTACCATCTTTCCTAAATCCTCTAAGGTATATAAATTCATGTTGATAGTATCATAACCAACTTTTATACCATTAGCTTGTATTTCATCATATTCAGTAAGAGATTTTAAAACTAGATATAACCCATAATTTATATCTTTGTCATGTCTTATACTTTCATCTATAGAGCATAATACCTTAAACTTTCTATCAGATACTCCCCATTCTTCACCCTCAGGCTCTAGGGTATTCTCATCTGTCCATTCTGTTTCATTATCTTCCTCAGGTTTATTTTTTTCTATTTCATCTTTTAACTCACTAATTGCAAGTTGTAATTCAGTTTGAGTTTTTATCTCCTCAAATATTATAATCTTGTCCTTTAATTGGGAATATTCTTCCTTAGTGATTCTGTTTATTTTTAGTTGTACATCCAATGTTTCTAATAATTTTAATTTCATTCTCTCTCTCCTCTTTAGTCTTGAGGATGGGTTAATTCTATGCTATAATTATGTATATTGAATTTATGTAGTTACATAACTGTAACATATGCTCACTAACTGCCAATTAGTGAGTTTTTTATTGCCCATTTTTACCCTCTTTATCCCCTGTATTTTCTAAATATTCA
>NZ_DATIRC010000162.1:0-11215 GCF_035470145.1 Romboutsia sp. | reverse complement strand
GTATATATGCTTCAAACTCAAGGTTTACTTCATGATACATATGTATATGGTGTGGATGCAAAACAAATAGTACCAACATTACTTTACCCAACAGAACTTATGGATGGAGCTATAGTAAGTGGTAACTGTGTTTCTGCATGTGATAAAAACCCTTCTTATGTTCATGTAAACAATTCTGTAGTAGAAGATTTATGTGAGCAACATGGTAAAGATATAAACTTTGTAGGAGTAATTGCAACTAATGAAAACGTATACCTGGCAGATAAAGAAAGATCTTCTAACTGGACTGCTAAGTTATGTAAGTACTTAGGATTAGATGCAGTTATAATTTCTCAAGAAGGATTTGGAAACCCAGATACTGACCTTATAATGAACTGTAAAAAGATAGAAATGGAAGATATAAAAACAGTTATAGTAACAGATGAATATGCAGGACGTGATGGTGGTTCTCAATCACTTGCAGATGCTGATGTTAGAGCTAATGCTGTTGTTACAGGTGGAAATGCAAATGAAGTAGTAGTACTTCCTAAGATGGATAAAGTTATAGGTCATGTAGAAGTAGTAGATGTTATAGCAGGAGGATTTGCTGGAAGCTTAAGAGAAGATGGAAGCATAGAAGCAGAGATACAAGTTATAACTGGTGCTACAAATGAAACAGGATTTGGAAGATTATCTGCAACTACTTATTAATTATAAATAAATGTTAGAGTATGATAATTTTAAAAATAAATTGAAGAGTAATGAAAAGGGGGATAATTATGAGCGTACTTGCTAATAAAAAGGTCCTTATAATAGGTGACCGTGATGGTATACCAGGACCTGCTATAGAAGAATGTGTTAAAACAGTAGAAGGAGCAGAAGTAATATTTTCTTCAACTGAATGTTTTGTCTGAACGGCTGCAGGGGCTATGGACTTAGAAAACCAAAAGAGAGTTAAAGAAGCTTGTGAAAAACACGGAGCAGAAAATCTTGTGGTTTTACTAGGTGCATCTGAAGCTGAAGCTGCAGGTCTTGCAGCTGAAACAGTAACTGCTGGGGATCCAACATTCGCTGGACCACTTGCTGGAGTTGAATTAGGTCTTAGAGTTTATCATGTTGTTGAAGAAGAAATGAAGCAAGAATTTGATGATTCTGTATATGATGAACAAATAAGTATGATGGAAATGGTATTGGAAGTTGATGAAATAGTAGACGAAATGTCTAGTATAAGAGAGCAATTCTGTAAGTTTAATGCTTAATTAAACACAAAAGGGGTGAAATGTATGGAAAAACTAAGAGTAGTTCATTATATAAATCAGTTCTTTGCTGGAATTGGTGGAGAAGAAAAAGCTGATACTAAGCCACATGTGGCTGAAACGTTACCTCCAATAAGTATGCAACTAAACAAGTTATTAGGAGATGACATGGAAATAGTTGCTACAGTAGTATGTGGGGATACTTACTTCAATGAAAACTTAGAAAGTGCAAGTAATGAAGTATTAGAAATGATAAAAGGATTTAATCCACAATTTTTCATAGCAGGTCCTGCTTTTAATGCTGGTAGATACGGAGTTGCAGCAGGAGCTATAACTAAAGTGGTAAAAGAAAATTTAAATATACCATGCTTTACTGGAATGTACATAGAAAACCCAGGTGCAGATATGTTTAAAAAAGATGTTTATATAATAGAAACATCAGATTCAGCAGCGGGTATGAGAAAAGCTCTTCCTAAGATGGCTAAGTTTGCACAAAAACTAGCTAAAGGAGAAAAAATAGGTTCTCCAGCTGAAGAAGGGTACATTCAAAGAGGTCTTAGAGTTAACTTCTTCCATGAAGAAAGAGGTTCAAGAAGAGCCGTTGATATGTTACTTAAGAAAATTAAAGGTGAAGAATTTGTTACTGAATATCCAATGCCAGTATTTGATAGAGTTGAACCAAGCCCTGCTTTAAAAGACTTATCAAATGCAAAAATAGCATTAGTTACTTCAGGTGGGATTGTTCCAAAAGGAAATCCTGATAGAATAGAATCTTCTTCTGCATCTAAGTATGGAGAATATTCATTAGAAGGATTTGAAAATTTAACTGAACAAACTCATGAAACTGCACATGGTGGATATGATCCAGTATATGCTAACTTAGATTCAGATAGAGTTTTACCTGTAGATGTATTAAGAGATATGGTAAAAGAAGGAGTTATAGGGCAGTTACATGAAATGTTCTATACAACTACTGGTAACGGAACAGCTGTTGCAAGTGCAAAAGCTTACGCTAATGAAATAGGAAATAAGTTAAAAGAAGCAAATGTAGATGCTGTTATCTTAACATCTACATGAGGTACTTGTACTCGTTGCGGTGCAACGATGGTAAAAGAAATAGAAAGCGTTACTGGAGTACCTGTAGTTCATATGTGTACAGTAGTGCCTATATCATTAACAGTTGGAGCTAACAGAATAGTTCCAACTATAGCAATACCTCATCCACTTGGAAATCCAGCTCTTGATGCTAATGAAGAAAAAGTATTAAGAAGAGGTTTAGTAGAAAAAGCACTAGTTGCTTTAACTACAGAAGTAGAAGAGCAAACAGTATTTGAAAATCCAGATACATCAATATTAAAGTCTAAATCTATGGCATAAATTATATAGTTTTAATTAACTAAATAATTTAATTAAAATAGATTTAAACTAAATACATTTTATAAATAGATGGGCTGTTTAGTCCATCTATTTGTGAAAATATATAAAAAAATTACCACCAGCACCTCTTTAAGTATTATGGTGTTGGATATGTATGTTAAAAATTCATATAAAATTTATTGGGGGTGCGTTATGTCTTATCCAGTTTTAAAAGGTGCAAGTTATGTACTTATTCATACACCAGATATGATAGTACAAAATGGAAGTACTTGTAATGTTGAAAGAGCTACTAATCCAGATTCAGATTTTTTAAAGGAAATAAATAATCATATAAGAAGTTATGATGATGTAGTTAACTACATGCCAAATCAAGTATACATAGGAAATAATAGACCAGAAGAATTAAAGAACTTATCTATGCCTTGGTGTAATGAGAATACCGAAGGAAATAGACTTGGAAAATTAGGGGAGATAATGCCTCAAGATGAGTTTATAGCTTTAATGCAAATGTGTGATGCGTTTGATTTAGTAAAATTAAGTGAAGAGCTTGTAAATGTAGTAAAACCTAAAATTGAAAATAACTATCCTGAACTTGCTCCATTTATAGGCAAGCTAAAAGGAGATAATATACAAGAAGGTGTAGAATTAGTTAATAATCATGTTGCAGAGGGATTATATCATGAAGGAAAATTTGTTGGATATATAAAAACAGCTCATGATGTAGATGTTAACTTAAATGCACATACAATGTTTGAAAATTTAGTAGTTAAGGCATCTGGAGTAATATCTGCTATTCATTTATTAAGAAGTAGTAAAATAAATTCAAATGATATAGATTATGTTATAGAATGTTCAGAAGAAGCATGTGGAGATATAAATCAAAGAGGTGGAGGAAACTTTGCTAAAGCTATAGCAGAAATAGCAGGTTTCAATAATGCAACAGGTTCAGATACTAGAGGATTCTGTGCAGCTCCAACTCATGCATTAATTCAAGCTGCTGCACTTGTAAAATCAGGAATATATAAAAATGTAGTAGTAGTAGCAGGTGGAGCTAGTGCAAAACTTGGAATGAATGCTAAAGACCATATTAAAAAAGGTCTTCCAGTTTTAGAAGATGTAGTAGGAGGATTTGCTGTACTTGTATCGGAAAATGATGGAGTAAACCCAATAATTAGAACTGATTTAGTAGGGAAGCATAATGTTGGGACAGGTTCTTCTCCTCAAGCAGTTATGACAGCTCTTATAACTTCAGGACTTGATAGAGCAAATTTAAAAATAACAGATGTAGATGTATTCTCTGTTGAAATGCAAAATCCAGATATAACAAAACCAGCAGGAGCAGGAGATGTACCAGAAGCTAACTATAAGATGATAGGTGCATTAGCTGTTAAGCGTGGAGATATGGAAAAGAAAGATCTAAAAGATTTTGTGGCTAATAAAGGACTTCCTGGATGGGCTCCAACTCAAGGGCACATACCATCAGGAGTTCCATATGTAGGATTTGCAATAGATGACTTAACAACTGGAGATAAAAATAGGGCCATGATAGTTGGAAAAGGAAGTTTATTCTTAGGAAGAATGACTAACTTATTTGACGGGGTATCATTTATAGTAGAAAGAAATAATGGAGTTAGTGAAGAAACTAATGGTGTATCTAAGGAAGAAATAAAGAAAATAATGGCTGAGTCTCTAAGAAAACTAGCATTAGATATGATAGAAGAATAGGGGGAATTTAATATGGCTAAAAAGATAATAGCACAAACTCTCCTAGAAGTCGCTGATGCAATAGAAAGCGGAGAATTTGGAAAAAAAATAAAAATAGGATTAACTACACTTGGAAGTGAACATGGAGTAGATAATTTGGTAAATGGAGCACATTTAGCAAATTCTAATTTATTTGATATAGTTTTAATTGGACCTAAGGTAGATACTGACCTTGAGGTTGTGGAAGTAAACTGTGAAAAAGAAATGCATGAAAAAATGGAAGAATTATTAGATAACGGTTACATAGATGCGGCCGTAACTATGCATTATAATTTTCCAATAGGAGTATCTACAGTTGGTAGAGTAATAACACCAGGAAAAGGAAAAGAAATGATATTAGCAACAACAACAGGAACTAGTGCAACTAATAGAATAGAAGCTATGGTTAGAAATGCTATATATGGAGTTGCAACTGCTAAGAGTATAGGAATAAGAAATCCTAAGGTTGGTATACTTAACGTTGATGGTGCTAGACAAGTTGAAAAATGTTTAAAGGAATTAAAAGATAATGGATATGATATAGAATTTGCTGATTCTATAAGAGCAGATGGTGGATGTGTAATGAGAGGTAATGACTTATTAGCAGGCGCACCAGACGTAATGGTTAGTGATACTTTAAGTGGAAACATATTTATGAAGATGTTTTCTTCATTTACAACAGGTGGTGACTATGAATCTAGTGGATATGGGTATGGACCTGGAGTAGGTCAAGACTACAATAGAAAAATACTTATATTATCAAGAGCATCGGGAACTCCAGTTGTTGCAAATGCTTTAAAATATGCTTATGATGTAGCAAAGGGTAATGTAAGTGAAGTTTCAAGAAATGAGTTTATAAAGGCTAAAAGTGCTAAGTTTGACGATACTATAGCTAATGTAACTAAAAAAGAAGTTAAAGTTAGTGAAGAAGTTAAAATGCCAGAAAAAGAAGTAGTTACAACTCAAATATCTGGTATAGATATAATGGATTTAGAAGATGCAGTTAAAGAATTATGGAAAAATGGAGTATATGCAGAAAGTGGAATGGGATGCACTGGACCTATCGTTTTAGTAAATGAAACTAAAGGAGAAGTTGCAGTTCAAATACTATTAAAAGCTGGATATACTGCTAAATAGAAAAAATAAGAATTATTACTTCTAATTATTATAGTATTAGGAGTAATAATTTTTTTATTGCTTGACATCAGAATAGAGAAGATATACTATTGTATTAAGTGATTAATACAATAAGGAGATGTTAAAATGACATGGGAATTTGATAATAATAAACCTATATATCTTCAATTGCTAGATATACTCAAATTTAAAATAATATCAGGAGAACTACCTGCTGGGTCTAAACTTAGTTCGGTAAGAGATATGGCAGAAGAAGCAGGTGTAAATCCCAATACCATGCAAAAGGCATTGGTTGAACTTGAAAGAAAAAACCTAGTATATAGCCAAAGGACTAGTGGAAGATTTGTAACTGATGATGAAGAAAAAATAAAATCAATGAGAGAAGAAGTAGCAAATATAGAAATTAAGTCATTAAGTGAAATTTTAGTAAAATTAGGCTATGAAAAAGATGAATTAGTAGAAGTAATTATAAAAAGTTTAGAAGAGGTGAGACAATGAGTAATATAGTGGAGATTAAAAATTTATCTAAAAGCTATGGAAAAAAAGAAATTATAACAAATATGAATTTAGATATACCTA
The DNA here is from genome assembly GCF_035470145.1 of Romboutsia sp. Lineage (GTDB taxonomy): Bacteria > Bacillota > Clostridia > Peptostreptococcales > Peptostreptococcaceae > Romboutsia_D. The sequence goes on along the minus strand of NZ_DATIRC010000162.1, from coordinate 5,144 downwards.
AGGGCAAGATAGTAGGGCTATTAGGACCAAATGGAAGTGGAAAAAGTACTATGATTAAGCTTATAAATGGATTACTTAATCCAAATAGCGGTGAAGTTTTAATAAATGGATTAAATCCATGTGTAGAAACCAAGAATATGATATCATATCTTCCAGAAAGAACATATCTTAATGATTGGATGAAGGTAATTGATATACTTGGATTTTTCGATGATTTTTATGAGGATTTTGACCTTGAAAAAGCTAAAGAAATGATAAAGAGTTTAGATATAAATATAAATGAAAAACTTAAAACTATGTCTAAAGGAACCAAAGAAAAGGTACAGTTGATATTAGTTATGTGCAGAAAAACTAATTTATACATATTAGATGAGCCTATTGGTGGAGTGGATCCAGCTGCTAGGACATATATACTAAAGACTATTATAAAGAATTACTCAGAGGATAGCACATTATTAATTGCTACACATTTGATAAGTGAAATAGAAAATATATGTGATGAAGTGATATTTATATCAAAAGGTAATATCGTATTACAGGGAGATGTAGACGAAATAAGGCAAGAAAAAGGAAAATCTATAGATGCATTATTTAGGGAGGAATTCAAATGTTAGGTAAATTATTAAAATATGAATTAAAATCTACAGCGAGAACTTTTATACCACTTTATATAGCTATACTACTAGTATCTATTGTAAATGGATTTTCTTTAAGTGCAGAGATGTTTAAGATACAAGGATTATCAACTATGTTATTAGTGGGTTTGTTTATTGCATTACTTGTAATTAATATTGTTGTCATAGTACAAAGGTTTAAGAAAAACTTATTAGAAGATGAAGGTTATTTGATGTTTACACTACCAGTAAGTCCTAAAATGCTTGTATTATCTAAATATATAGTGTCAGTGATATGGACAATTTTAAGTGGATTAGTAGCAATGTTAGTATTTATGTTAGTTGCCTTTATATCTAGTAATGGAGATATAAAAATTCTTGAAGTTTTCAATACTTTAACTCAAGCTATGAGGGATTATAATATTTGGTCTGTGTTTTTAAGCATGTTAATATTAATACTATGTGGGTATTCTACATTCATATTTACTATATATACATCACTATCTTTAGGTCAATTACCTATATTTAATAAACACAGAATAGCTGCTTCACTTGTAAGTTTTTTCGTTATAAATTCAATTATATCAACTATCCAAAATAAATTGGCTATGTATATAAATACAAGCGTAGAGATGATTAATATAGATGGAGTTTTGCAGACGACTTCTAATAATGGTTTATTTGCCAATATAGCTTTACAGTTGGTTATATTAGTATGTTTATTTATAGGAACTAGCTATATACTAGAAAATAAATTAAATTTAGAATAGCAAATAATATGATTAAAAATTAAATGAATTATACAACGTAAGGTTATATTTAAGAGTTTATTACACATCCTAAATATATATTAAAGGATAAGGAGTAAGTGTAATGAAAGAATATCTAAAGAAATTTATGACATTAATATGTACTATGATAATTATAATTGGGTTTAGTATACATGAAATACATGCTCTACCATACTATGATTTAAAATTTGAAGAAACAAGTAGTAAAATAGTAAAAGGAGAATATGAAAAACTAGGAGAAAATATCAGTTTAGATAAAGATACAAAAATGACTATTAACATAAAAAAGTCATATGAACCTAAAGTGAGCATAGAACTTAACAAAGATGAAGAAGATGCAATAAGCCAAGTGTACGGAAGTGGATGGAGAAAACAAGTAGTAATAAATAAAAAAGAAGATATAAATGTTAAAGGGAACTTAGGTGTATATGTACAATTAAGACCAGTATATAAAGAAATAAATGGATATTTATTACAAGATTATAATTCATGGAATAAAAAGAAAAAAGTTAAGATACTTATTCCGATAGATGCTGAATATAATTTAAAGACAAATTAATATATTTACCTGTATATTTTTGATGATATGGATCAAATGTATCTACCAAGCTACCGTAAATTGTTTGACTACAGGAGTTTAAAAGGTATATTTGATGGATAGTAGTGTCTTTTTTAAGTATATACTTTTATTTTGATTTATAAACTCCTGTCTAGAAATAGAAAGGAGTTTTTGATGTATACATATAAAATTTGGAGGAATAGAGATGAAATTATTACAAGATAAAATATTAAGTGAAGGACGTGTGCTAGGTAGCGATATATTAAAAGTAGATAATTTTTTAAATCACCAACTAGATATAGCATTTTTAAATGAAATAGGAAAAGAATTTAAAGATAGATTTGCTAATGAAAAGATAGATAAAATACTTACAATAGAAGCATCGGGAATAGCAATAGCATCAATAGCGTCACAACACTTTGGAAATATACCAGTAGTTTTTGCCAAAAAAGTAGAATCTAAAAACCTAGATAAAGACGTATATGAAACTAAAGTATATTCTTTTACAAAGGCTAAAGAATATAGCGTTAAGGTATCCAAAAGATACTTAAATGAAGGTGAGAACATATTAGTTTTAGATGATTTTTTAGCTAATGGAAGAGCAGCATTAGGTCTTAAAGATTTAGTAGACCAAGCTAATGCAAATTTAGTAGGAGTTGGGATAGTAATAGAAAAAGGATTCCAAGAAGGAAGAGAACTTTTAGAAAGTAAAGGAGTTAAGCTAGAGTCATTGGCTATACTTGATTCAATAGAAAATAGAGTTATAAAATTTAGATAGTATTAAACGTTTGTATTAAAAATATAAAAAATATATATAATCTAAAGAAATAAGTTTATTTACATAAAATAGTATTTATATAAATAAACAAAAAGGTTAAATAATAAATTAACATGAAAAGAACAAAATAATGTGATATAGTAATAATCTAAGTTGTTATATTTTATAATGTACGATTATTAGCATATTTAATAACTAAAAGTAAATAATAATAATTGTTAAACATTTATAAATACAATAATTACATAAAATAATAATTACATTTAGGAGGGTTTATAAAATGAGATTTTTTATAGACACAGCAAATATAGAAGAAATAAAAGAAGCTAATGATTTAGGAGTTATATGTGGAGTAACTACAAATCCATCTTTAATAGCTAAAGAAGGAAGAGATTTTATAGAAGTAGTTAAAGAAATTACGGAAATAGTAGATGGACCAATAAGTGCAGAAGTAATAAGTTTAGACCATGAAGGAATGGTAAAAGAAGCTGATAAATTATCACAAATACATAAAAATATAGTTATAAAGCTACCGATGACAGCAGAAGGATTAAAAGCTACTAAGATATTATCTAAAAAAGGTATAAAAACTAATGTAACTTTAATATTCTCTTCAGGGCAAGCTCTTTTAGCTGCTAGAGCAGGAGCTACATATGTAAGTCCATTTGTAGGTAGACTTGATGATATAGGACAAAATGGATTAGAGTTAATAGAAGAAATAGCAGATATATTTAGTGTAAATGCTATAGAAACACAAATAATAGTTGCAAGTGTAAGAAATCCAATACATGTAGCACAAGCTGCTAGAATGGGTGCTGATATAGCTACAGTACCACTTAAAGTTATAAATCAAATGATTAAGCATCCTTTAACTGATAAAGGAATAGAAAACTTTATAAAAGACTGGGAAGGTGCTTCATTAAAGTTATAATAAATAAAGCTGTATATAAAATTAGCAAGCTAATTTTATATACAGCTATTATTATAGATAGAATTAGTAGGAAATATATTTAATCTACTAGCTCATTTAAGTTGTTACAATCTTCATCCTGATGCATATCTTTATTTAATTCACTCTCACTTAGCTTATTTAAGTTATTACAATCTTTACCGTAATACATATCTTTATTGAATTCACCCTCACTATTACTTACAACTAAAGTACAAGCGCAGTCACCCATTACATTAACTGTAGTTCTAGCCATATCCAATAATCTATCAACACCCATTATTAATCCTATACCTTCTAATGGAAGACCAACAGAAGTTAATACCATAGATAAAGTTATCATACCAACTCCAGGCACCCCAGCAGTTCCAACAGAAGCTAATGTAGCAGTCAAAATTATTGTAAGTAATGCATTAATGCCTAAATCTATACCATATAATTGCGATATAAATATACAAGCTACACCTTGCATTATAGCAGTACCATCCATATTAATAGTAGCTCCTAGCGGAAGTGTAAATGAAGCTACTGAGTTATCAACACCTATTTCTTCCATACTTTCAATAGTTAAAGGAAGAGCAGCATTACTTGAAGCTGTAGAGAATGTTACAGCAGCTACACTCGCAAATTTCTTAAAGAATGGCTTTAGTTTAAGGCCAGTAGATAACTTAACCATACTTGCATAAACTACAAATGCTTGTAAAACTAAAGTTAAAGAAACAGCAAACATATACTTAAGTAATGAGAATATAGCATCAAATCCAGTTGTAGCAAATGTATTTGTTATTAAAGCAAATACACCGTATGGAGCTAATAACATTATTATACTAACCATTTTCATACATATTTCATTAGCAGACTCAAATAAATTTTTAATTGGTTCTGCTTTTTTACCAACCATACTAATAGCTATACCAAGTAATAAAGAGAATACTATTATTTGTAGCATCTCACCACTTGCTAAAGACTGAATAGGATTTGCTGGAATCATTCCAAGTACTATGTCAACTAAAGATTTGCTTTCGCCTATAGTAGGTTTTTGAGTTATTAAACTTGACATATCAAGTCCTATACCTGGATTTATTAATTTACCAATTCCAAGAGCTAATGTTATTGCAACTGCAGTAGTGATTAGATAAAAACATAAAGTCTTAATACCAATTCTACCAAGTTTTTTGACATCACCCATAGAAGATGAACCGCACACTAAAGAAACAAATACTAGTGGAACTACAAGCATTTTTATAGCAGTTATAAATCCGCTTCCCATAACTTTTAATATTCCATTTAATAAGATTGTATTTTTGAATGTACTATCTGGCATACCTTTTAATATTAATCCTAGGATTGCCCCTAATAATATTCCTATGAAAATTTTACTTGTAAGGCCTAATTTTTTTTTCATACAAATCACCTCATGCAAATTATTTACTAATATTATATTAATATAATA
>NZ_DATIRC010000161.1:0-24335 GCF_035470145.1 Romboutsia sp. | reverse complement strand
AAAGCATCTGATGAACAAGCTAGTGCCATTACTCAAGTTACATTAGGAGTAGAACAAATTTCAGAGGTAGTACAAACTAATTCTGCAACATCAGAGGAAAGTGCTGCTGCTAGTGAAGAATTAAGTGGACAAGCACAGATGCTGAAATCACTTATTGAGAACTTTAAATTAAAAGATACACATAGTTCTCATAAATATATAAATTTTAATTAGGAAAGGGAGTATCTCTTATAATAAAATTCATTTGAGATACTCCCTTTTTATACTTGAAAATAAAGTTGAATTTTAATCTAAATCTCTTAATCCATCCATAAGCTTAGTCTTATCGCAAGTTTTTTCATCTTTCATTTTTATTACTCTTGCAGGAGATCCAGCAACAACGCATCCAGGCTCAACGTCATGAGTAACAATAGCACCAGCTGCAACTACAGCACCTTTTCCAACTTTAACACCCTCAAGGATTACTGCATTAGCACCTATCATAACATCATCTTCTATTATTACAGGAGAAGCAGACGGTGGCTCTAAAACTCCTGCAACTACAGCACCAGCACCAAGATGAACGTTTTCACCAATAATTCCTCTAGCACCAATTACAGCATTCATATCTATCATAGAATTATCACCAATCACAGCACCTATGTTTATAATAGCCCCCATCATAACAACAGCGTTTTGACCTATAGTAACCATATCTCTAATCACAGCTCCAGGTTCTATACGTGCATGTTCATGTAAATAGTTATAAACGGGTATTGCTGAATTTCTTCTATCATATTCAATATGCATATCTTCAATATGATCTTTTTTATCATCTAGAACTTTCATTATCTGTTCATAATCACCGATTAAAGTATAAGAACCATTAGACCCAAATACTTTAAAATTATCATTTTTTTCGAATTTTAAGAAATGACCATTTATATATATTTTAACAGGTGTTACTTTTTTTGAATCTTTTATATATTTAGCAATTTCATAAGCATCATTTAAATTTATCATTAGATATCTCCTTTTAATTAACTTAGCATATTATCCATATTGTAGTATCCAGGAACTTGGCTAACTAAATACTTAGCAGCAGTTATAGAACCTTTAGCAAAAATATCTTTAGACTGAGCAATATGTTTTAACTCAACTATTTCATCATGTCCTGCATATATAACATCATGCTCTCCAACTATAGTTCCACCTCTTACAGCGTGTATACCTATTTCATATTTATTTCTTTTAGCTTCACGCCCATATCTACCATAGTTGTATTCAATAGTAGGTAAAACTTCTTTAACAGCATTAGCAATCATAATAGCAGTACCACTTGGAGCATCAACTTTTTTATTATGATGTTTTTCTATAACCTCAATATCAAAGTCATTTAACATTTTAGTAGCTTCTTTAACTAATCTTAATAAAACATTAACCCCTAAAGACATATTAGAAGAATGGAATATAGGTATAATTTTAGAAGCTTCTTTTATTTTATTTAATTCATCCTCATTATAGCCTGTAGTAGCTATTACTAAAGGGGTTTTGTTTTTAAGAGCAAAAGATAAAACATCATGTAAAGTAGAGTGATGAGAAAAATCTATTATTACATCAGCACTTTCTGATATATCGATCATTTTAGAATATAAATTAAATGAAGTATCTTCATTTTGGTTTAAAGAAACCCCGCAAACTAATTCTAATTGTTCATCTTCTTGAACACATCTAGTTAAAACTTTTCCCATTTTACCTAGACATCCATTTACTATAACTTTTAACATAGTTCCTCCTATAATTTTAACCCTCTATTAACTAATTCTTGCTTTAATACTTCTAAGTTTTTCTCATCCATTTCTGCAAGCGGAAGTCTAAGATTTCCAACTTTAAATCCTAATAAATTCATTGCAGTTTTTACTGGAATTGGATTTACTTCTATAAATAAAGCATCTATTAATGGTTTCATATCAAGTTGTAATTTTCTAGCACCTTCTATATCACCATCAAAGAATTTTTGTACTAAATCATGAGTTTCTTGTGGACAAACATTAGCAAGAACAGATATAACTCCGCTACCACCAACTGATAATAATTGAAGTATAGAATCATCATTTCCAGAATATATAGCAAAATCATCAGGAACTAATCTAGCTATCTCAGCAACTTGAGCTAAATCCCCGCTAGCTTCTTTAACAGCTACTATATTATCTATTTTAGCAAGTTCAGCAACCATGCTAGGTTTTAAATTCATAGAAGTTCTTCCAGGAACATTGTAAAGTATTATAGGCAATTCAACACTTTTAGCTATTGTTTCAAAGTGAAGTTTAAGACCTTTTTGATTAGCCTTATTGTAATAAGGAGTTATAACTAGTAATCCATCAACACCTAGTCTTTCAGCTTCTTGGCTTAAATGAACAGAGTGCATAGTATTATTTGAACCAGTACCTGCTATAACAGGTATTCTTTTGTTAACTTTATCTACAACATATTTGATAACGGTAAGTTGCTCTTCATCACTCATAGTAGTAGCTTCTCCTGTGGTACCACAAACAAGTAATGCATCAGTATTATTTTCAATATGGTATTCAACTAATTTCCCTAATGTTTCAAAATCAACACCTGTTTCAGTGAAAGGTGTAACTAAAGCAACCGCAGAACCTTTAAATATCATGTAAAAAACCCCCTAATTATATAAAAAATTTACCTTTATAGGCATTTGATAACGTTATCTTGTTTAGATTAAAAAATATCGTAACTTATAAATGAAGTTATCTTTAAATCATATGAAGTTACATTTAATAAAAATTACTATTGTACTAAATCATAAGATAATAATAACTCAGCTATTTGAACTGCATTAGTAGCAGCACCTTTTCTAATATTATCAGCTACAACCCACATATTAATTCCGTTATCAACGCTAAAGTCTCTTCTAATTCTTCCAACAAAAACTTCGTCCTTTCCACTACAATCAATAGCAGTAGGGTATTCGTTGTTGCTAATATTATCAACAACTACAACTCCAGTCATTTCTTCAAGAGTTTTTACTAAGCTAGATAACTCGAAAGCTTCTTCAAATTCAATATTTATAGACTCGCTATGACAATTTTTAACAGGTACTCTTACAGTAGTAGCTGTAATTTTCATATCATAGTTATCCAATATTTTCATAGTTTCATTTATCATTTTTAATTCTTCTTTTGAATAACCAGTATCAGTAAATACATCTATATGAGGTAAGCAATTGTAAGCTATTGGATGAGGATAGAACTTATTATCATCACCTTTAACTCCATCTTCTAAATCTTGTATTCCTCTAACACCTGAACCAGAAACAGCTTGGTAAGTAGAGTAAACAACCCTTTTAATCTTATATTTATCATTAAGAGGCTTAAGAGGTACCATTGCTTGTATAGTTGAGCAGTTAGGATTAGCTATTATACCTTTATGATTTTTCACGGCATCAGGATTAACCTCTGGAACTACTAATGGAACTTCAGGGTCCATTCTCCAGTAACTAGAGTTATCTACAACTATAACTCCTTTAGATGCAGCTATAGGAGCAAATTTTGCACTTATTTCTCCGCCAGCTGAGAATAAAGCTATGTGTATATCTCTATCGAATACATCTTCTTTTAATTCTTCAACTATATAATCGTGTCCGTTGAAAGTAACACTAGAACCTGCTGATCTAGCTGAAGAGAATAAGTATAAAGTATCTATAGGAAATTGTCTTTCTTCTAATACTTTTAAAAAAGTTCTTCCAACCATGCCAGTAGCACCAACTATAGCTACATTTATTTTTTTCATAAAAAATACCCCCTAAATTAAATTTTTATATACTAAAGTAATATAATTTAATTGTTTTAATAAACCAGAAGCAAGTTGTTGTCACTTTATTTAAACAAAAGACCTAAAATACATGTCAATTGACTAAAGTGAGATACAAGGGTGAAGCGAATTTTATATAAACAACTTCATTGGTATATATTATATTCCAAAATGTTAAAAAAATGCAAAAAAACGTGCAAAGGCATACTTTACACGTTTAATTTACGATACATCAAAGTAAACCTTGGAGCTCACCACTTAAATAATAAGTGACAGTCTTACATATATTCTATGTAAGCCCAGAATATACCTTTGCAAAATATAATCTTCGGCCATAATTCCTTTCTCCAATAATCTACACTTGCCAGCTCCTATCGGATACTAATAATTACAGCGCCTCTACCTTAGGTTAGAAACTATTAAATTTTATTAACATTTATAATAGTACAAGTAAAAGTAAAAATCAATAATATTTTTAAATTTATAATTATTAAGATAAATTTATATAAAATATAAAACTTTTTCTTGAAATAATATAGTAAATAGATACAATAGATATAATATATTTAATTCTATAACAATTTATGAAATTAAGGAGGTTTGAATTAATGGACAATATTTTAAATTTAAAAGATATAGTTTTTAATCATAGAAAATATTTAAATTGTATTGCAGAAAGAGGTAGAGAAGAATTTAAAACTTCAAAATATATAAGAGATTACTTAGATAAAATAGGCGTAGAATATGACACGTATATAGGAACAGCTACAACTGGAATTATAAAAGGTAAAATAGGAAATAAGACGATTGCATTTAGAGCAGATATAGATGGATTAACAACAGAACATGGTGTAAAACACTTATGTGGGCACGATGGGCATACTAGTATATTACTAGGCTTAATTGAATTTATAAATGAGAATCAAGAAAAATTAAATGATAATATAGTATTTATATTTCAACCAGCAGAAGAAGGACCAGGAGGAGCAAAAGATTTAATACAAGAGGGTATAATGGAAAAATACAAGATAGATGAAATTTATGGTCTTCATATATATCCAGAAATAGCAACAGAATATATTGGTATAAGAGAAGGATACTTTATGGCTCAAATAGGGGATTTTGATATAGATATAGTTGCTAAAAGTGGTCATGGAGCTATGCCTCAAAATAGTATAGATGGAATTATTATAGCAGCAAATCTTATTAATAGCCTTCAAACAGTAGTATCTAGAAACGTAAGTCCTATTGATAGTGCAGTATTAAGTATAGGGATTATAAATGGTGGAACTAAGAGAAATATAATTGCTGAAAATATAAATTTACAAGGAACTATAAGGACATTTGATCCTAAGGTATATGTTAGTATGAAAGAGAGAATGAAAGAAATATGCAAGGGAATAGAGTTGGCTTATAATTGTAAAATAAATGTTGAAATAAGAGATGATTATCCATCAGTAAATAATGATAAAAATTTATGTAAAGAATTTGTAGAAGCTGTGGGAAGTGATAGAATTATAGCGTTAGATCCACTTATGATATCTGAGGATTTTTCTTATTATCAAAAGGAAGTTCCAGGATTATTTTTTATGTTAGGTTCAAGAGATGAAGAAAAGGGACTTGTTAATGGACTTCATAATATAAACTTTAATTTTGACGAGGAAGTTTTAATTAATGGACTAGAGACTTATATTAAATTATTAAAATTTAAAAAATCAATAAACTAAAAAATTCTACCCCTTTAAATACTTGTATAAATTTTGTTTATTTGACAAAAATACAAGATATAAAGGGGTGTTTTTTATGAATAATGAACTTTTAAATAAACCAGGCAAAAAAAGTAAGAGCAATAGTAAAAAGAGTAAAATATTGACAGATAATGATATAATGAAATATGAGATAGCATCAGAACTTGGGTTACTAGATAAGGTTAGTGAGCAAGGCTGGGCAGGACTTACAGCAAAGGAAGCTGGAAGAATTGGTGGGATACTTACATCACGAAAAAAACAAAAGAAGAAGATGATGGAGGAAACAAATAAAGACGATGGATCAATATAAAGATTTTGCATTCATTTACGATGAACTTATGAATGAAGTTGATTATAATGGATGGGTTAAATATATAGAAGACATAATAAAAGACGAAAATGTAAAAGTACAAAATATACTAGAATTAGCTTGTGGTACAGGTAATTTAACAATACCTTTGACTAAGAAAAATTATGATATAGCAGGCATTGATATATCAGAAGAAATGCTTAGCGTAGCTAGAGAAAAAGCTGAAAAAGAAGGTGTTGAATTAGTTTTACTTCAACAAGATATAGCAGAATTAGATTTTGACGTAACAAATCTAGACTGTATATTATGTGCTTGTGATGGATTTAATTATATAACTTATGACGATGAGTTAGAAAATGTATTTGCTAAAAGTTATGAGTTATTAAAAGAAGAGGGAATCTTTATATTTGATATAAGCTCATACTATAAACTATCATCTATACTTGGAAACAACATGTATGGAGAAAATAGAGAAGATATAGCTTATATGTGGCAAAATTACTTTGATGATGAAGAAAATCTAGTAGAAATGGAATTAGCATTTTTTATAAAGGATGAGGATGGAAAATTTGAAAGATTTGAAGAAGTACATCAACAAAGGGCTTACACAGAAGAAGAAATAGTAGATATGCTACAATCATCAGGGTTTAGCAATATAAAAACTTACGGAGACTTTACATTTGAAAGTCCAAAAGAAGATAGCCAAAGAATATTCTTTATATGCAAAAAATAAATTTCATTTAGAGGGAGGAATATTAGTGAAAGATTACGTAGTAAGAGCAACAGCAGGAGATGGACAAGTAAGAGCTTTCGTAGCAACTACTACAAACATGGTAGAAGAATCAAGAAAGTTACATAATACTACAAAGGTTGCAACTGCAGCATTTGGTAGAACCTTAACAGCTACATCTATGATGGGCTTAATGATGAAAAATGATGGAGATAAATTAACAGTTATAATAAAAGGTGGCGGACCAATAGGAACTATACTTGCAACATCTAATGCAAAAGGTATAGTAAAGGGATATGTAGAAAATCCAAATGTAGAAGTACCTGATTATGAAAATGGAAAGTTAAATGTAGCAGCAGCAGTAGGAACTAGCGGAGTTGTTAGGGTAACTAAAGACTTAGGCCTTAGAGAACCTTATAATGGTGCATATCCACTAGTAAGTGGAGAGATAGCACAAGACTTAACGCACTACTTTGCACTATCAGAGCAAACTCCATCAGTAGTAGCACTAGGAGTTCTTACTACAGGAATGAAGGTAGAGCATGCTGGAGGGTTTATAGTTCAATTAATGCCAGATGCTACAGAAGAAACAATATCTAAATTAGAAGAAAATGTAGCTAAATTAACATCTATAACAAATATGATGAGTGATGGAAAAACTCCACAAGATATACTAAACATAGTACTTGAAGGATTAAATCCTAGGATATTAGATAAAATAGACGTTGGATTTGAATGTGAATGTTCAAAGGAAAGAGTACAAAAAGTATTAGTAGCTATAGGAAAGAAAGAGTTAGCTTCAATAATAGAAGAAGAAAAAGAAGCTGAAATCGGATGTCAGTTCTGTAATTCAAAGTACAAGTATTCAGAAGAAGAACTTTTAGCGATATTAAAAGATATGTAGTGCCAAAACCCTTTTATACAAGATATATGATAAAATATACTTGTACATGAGGGCTTTTTTATTAAATAAAAAAAGCATCATATAAGTGATTTAATATAGGTATATAAATAAAGTAAATTTTTAATACAAAGAATTAGGGGGTGGAAATTATGAATTTTAATCATAGTCTAGAATTGACACAATCTCAAAAATTAACAATGACAACTGGACTAAAGCAATCTTTAACTATATTAAATATGAACAAGTTAGAGGTAGAAGAAGAAATAAAAAGAGAGTCAGAAGAAAATCCATTATTAGAAGTAGAGAGAATTGGTGAGATAAATTGGGAAGAATATATAAAAGATATTGAAAAAACAATTAAACTGGATAGAAATGAAATTAATTATAATCCAGATAATGATATAAATTTAGAGAATATGATTAAATATTCATCAAGTATATATGAACATTTACACCTTCAAATAAACTTATATAAGTTAAGTGATAAAGAAATGGAAGTTTGTGAATATATTATAGATAGCTTAGATGAAGATGGATACTTAAGAAGTGATGAAAATGAAATAGTCGATATATTAAAAATTGATAAGGAACTATTTGAAAGTTGTTTATTAAATATTCAACAATTAGAACCAAGTGGAGTTGGTGCTAGAAATTTATCAGAATGTTTAATAATTCAAATGCAAAATCTCGGAGTATATAATGAGATTTTAGAAGAGATAGTTTCTAAAGACTTAAATTTAATAGCTAGTAATAAGTACAAAGAAATAAGTAAAAAATATAATATGTCATTACAAAAATGTGTAAATTTAATTAACATAATTAAAATGTTAGATCCAAAACCAGGTAGATCATGTTGCATAGAAAAAAGCATATATGTACAACCGGATGTAATAGTAGAAAAAATTGATAATGAGTTTGTTGTTTATAGCAGCACAAATGATACGTGTAAAATAAAAATTAATAATTTTTATAGAGAAATTTTAAAAAATTCACAATCAGATGATGATGCAAAAGAATTTATAAAAGAAAAATTGAATTCAGCCACAGGACTGATCAAAAATATAGAAAATAGAAAAACTACAATACTAAGAATTGCAGAACAAATTGTAAAATCACAAGAACAATTTTTCAGAAAAGGAATTAAGTACATAAGACCAATGAGAATGAAGGATATTGCAGAAAAATTAGATTTTCATGAATCTACAATTAGTAGAGGTGTAAATGGGAAATATATGCTAACTCCATTTGGTATGTTTGAATTTAGGTATTTCTTTACTAGTGCTCTTGAGACAAAAGATGACATTTGTGCATCTAGTACAAGTATAAAAAAAATAATAAAGGAGAAAATAGAAAAGGAAAATAAAAAGAAGCCATTGAGTGATGACCAAATAGCTAAATTACTTAAGGAAGACGGGGTAAATGTTGCTAGGAGAACGATTGCGAAATACAGGGAAGAATTAGGGATTTTATCGTCTAGTAAGAGAAAACAATACTAGAAAATAAAAAAATATAAAAATATTACAAAAAGTATTGAAATATATCCTTAATTCATTTAAAATAAAATTATCTTGTGGGACTAAAATAAACTAAAGGGACAAAAAATGTCCCTGGCTAAGAATCTAATAAGGAGCAGGATATGAAAAACTTATTAAAAATTCAACAAAGATTAATTCCACAAGTTATAGAGCTTATGGAAAGAAGGTACTCTATTTTAAGACAAATATCTTTGAGCGAACCAATAGGCCGAAGAACATTATCAAATGTTTTAGGCATTAGTGAAAGGATAGTAAGATCAGAAACTGAATTTCTAAAGGAACAAGGTCTTATAGATGTAGCAGTATCTGGAATGACCATGACTCAAGATGGTATAGAGTTTTTAGAAGAACTTAAAGATATGATGAATGACGTCATGGGATTATCAACGCTACAAGAAAAGGTAAGGGAAAAGCTTGGCATAAAGAAAGTTTTACTAGTACCTGGTAGTTATGATAATAATCCAAGTTTAATAAAAGATGTAGCTAGATGCGGTGCTGAGTATTTCTTAAACATCTTAAAAGATGGAGACATAGTTTCTATAACAGGTGGAAGTACTATGCTAGAGTTCTCAAATGTTATGAAGACTGATAAAAAATATGAATCAGTAACTGTAGTTCCTGCAAGAGGAAGTATGGGAAAAGATGTTGAAATTCAGTCAAATAATATAGTAGCAACAACTAGTAAAAAGTTAAGCTCAAATTATAAATTGTTACATATACCGGATGAGTTAGGTGAAGAAGCAATGAAAACACTTACTCAAGAACCAGAAATAAAAAATACACTAGATATAATTGAAAAGACAGATGTATTAGTTTTTGGAATAGGAATTGCTGATGAAATGGCTACAAGGAGAAAGCTTCCAAAAGAAAAAGTTGAGGAAATAGTTGAAAAAGGTGCAATAGGTGAGGCCTTTGGACATTACTTCAATGAAAAAGGCGAGATAGTTTGCAAGTTGAATACAGTGGGTATTCACTTAGAAATATTTAAAAATATTAAAGAAAACATCGCGATATTTGCAGGTACAAGGAAAACGGATGCTTTGATAGCTATGACAAATATAAATAAAAATATAGTACTTATAACAGATGAAGAAAGTGCTAAAAGGATTTTAGAATTATCATAATAAATGTTACTAACTAGCATTGCTAGTCATAATATACACACTATTACTTTATATGGAGGTAGCAAAATGGTTAAAGTTGCGATAAATGGATTTGGAAGAATAGGAAGATTAGCATTAAGAAAATTAATGGAGCAAACTGATAAGTTTGAAGTTGTTGCAATAAATGACTTAACAGATGCTAAGACTTTAGCACACTTATTCAAGTATGACTCAGCTCAAGGAAGATTCAATGGTGAAATAGAAGTTAAAGAAGGAGCTTTCGTAGTTAATGGACAAGAAATAAAAGTTACTGCTGAAAGAAACCCAGCTGATTTACCATGGGCAGAATTAAACGTAGATATAGTATTAGAATGTACTGGATTCTTTACTTCTCAAGAGAAAGCTGGACTTCATTTAGAAGCTGGAGCTAAGAAAGTTGTTATATCTGCACCTGCTACAGGGGATTTAAAAACAGTAGTATTCAACGTAAATAACGATGTATTAGATGGAAGTGAAACAGTTATATCAGGAGCTTCTTGTACTACTAACTGTTTAGCACCAATGGCTAAAGTATTAAGCGATAAGTTCGAATTACAAAAAGGATTCATGACTACTATACATGCTTACACTAATGACCAAAATACATTAGATGGTCCTCATGGAAAAGGTGACTTAAGAAGAGCTAGAGCTGCTGCTGCTAATATAGTTCCTAACACTACAGGAGCTGCAAAAGCTATAGGTTTAGTTATACCTGAATTAAAAGGTAAATTAGACGGAGGAGCTCAAAGAGTTCCAGTTATAACTGGTTCATTAACTGAATTAGTTTGTACTTTAGGAAAGAAAGTTACAGTAGAAGAAATAAATGCTGCTATGAAAGCTGCTTCTAACGAATCATTTGGATATAATGAAGAAGAATTAGTATCTTCTGATATAGTAGGAATAAACTACGGTTCATTATTCGATGCAACTCAAACTAGAGTTATGGAAGTAAATGGAGAGCAATTAGTTAAGGTTGTTTCTTGGTACGATAACGAAATGTCTTACACTGCTCAATTAATAAGAACATTAGGATACTTCGCTAGTTTAGCTAAGTAATTTCATATAAGTCCAAGTTTGTAGTTTGATACTACAGGCTTAGGACTTTTTTAAAAGTAATATTTAGATAAAATTACAAAAAAAATGTGATATACTAAAGTGGTATATGATATACTAAAGCAGTGTGTTATATACTAAAATGGGTGTTATAAAAAATTAATATGCTTAACAATGGGTTAGCTTTATTTTTAAAAGGAGATATAAATATGTCAATGCTTAATAAAAAAACAATAGAAGATATAAACGTATGTGGAAAAAAAGTTTTAGTAAGATGTGATTTCAATGTACCGTTAAAAGATGGTGTAATAACTGATGAAAACAGATTAAACGGAGCTTTACCAACTATAAAATATTTAATAGAAAATGGAGCAAAAGTTATATTATGTTCTCACTTAGGAAAACCAAAAGGGGAAGCTAAGCCAGAGTTATCTTTAGCGCCGGTTGCTACTAGATTATCACAAATGTTAAATAAAGAAGTATTATTTGCTGCTGATGATAACGTTGTAGGGGAAAATGCAAAAGCAGCTACAGATAAAATGGAAAATGGAGATGTAGTATTATTACAAAATACTAGATACAGAAAAGAAGAAACTAAAAATGAAGAAAATTTCTCGAAAGAATTAGCTTCATTAGCTGAAATATTCGTAAACGATGCATTCGGGACTGCTCATAGAGCGCATTGTTCAACAGTAGGTGCGGGTGAATTCTTAGAAGAAAGAGTTTGTGGATATTTAATACAAAAGGAATTAAAGTTTTTAGGAGAAGCAGTTGCAACTCCAGTAAGACCTTTTACTGCAATATTAGGGGGAGCAAAAGTATCGGACAAGATCGCTGTTATAGAGCAATTATTAGAAAAAGTAGATAACCTAATAATAGGTGGAGGAATGGCGTATACATTCTTAAAAGCTCAAGGATACGAAATAGGAACTTCATTAGTTGAAGAAGATAAAGTAGAATATGCAAAAGAAATGATGGAAAAAGCAGAAGCTAAAGGTGTTAAATTATTATTACCAATAGACAATGCTGTTGCTGACAAATTTGCTGATATATCTCCAGTTATAACTGAAGATGCTAATATACCAGCTGGTCATATGGGACTTGATATAGGACCTAAGACTACTGAAGAATATGTAAACACAGTAAATAATTCTAAGACAATAGTATGGAATGGGCCAATGGGAGTATTCGAATTTGAAAACTTCGCAAGTGGAACATTAGCTGTTGCTAAAGCTATGGCAGCATTAACTGATGCTACTACTGTAATAGGTGGTGGAGATTCAGCTGCAGCTGTTAATCAATTAGGATTTGGAGACAAGATGACTCATGTATCAACAGGTGGTGGAGCATCTCTAGAATTCTTAGAAGGTAAAGAATTACCAGGAATAGTAGCTTTAAATAATAAATAAATTTGAAAATTATCGTAAGGCATTTAAATATGTCACACATTTATATAAACATGACCACAGTTTAGTTTTACCAATGGTAAAACTACCTTATAAATTAAAATATTAAATCAAGAGGAATCTGAGTATTTCAGATTTCTCAAAGGTTTAATCCAAAGTGGGAGGAATAGTAAAATGAGAAAACCTATAATAGCAGGAAACTGGAAAATGCACAAAACTATAGCAGAAGCTTTAGAATTTGTGAATGAAGTTAAAGATAAAGTAAATAATGATAAGGTAGAAGCTGTAATATGCGCACCTTTCACATTATTAAAGGATTTAAAAGAAGCAACTAAAGGAACTAACATAAAGATAGGTGCTCAAAATATGCACTTTGAAGAAAGTGGAGCATTCACTGGAGAAATATCACCTCTTATGTTAAAAGAAATAGAAATGGACTATGTTGTAATAGGACATTCAGAAAGAAGACAATACTTCAATGAAACTGATGAAACTGTAAATAAGAAAGTTTTAAAGGCATTAGAAGTAGGTATAGATCCAATATTATGTTGTGGAGAGACTTTAGAAGAAAGAGAAGCAGAAGAAACTAAATCAGTTTGCAAAGTTCAAGTAGAAAAAGCTTTAGAAAATGTATCTAAAGAAGATATAGCTAAAGTTGTAATAGCTTATGAACCAATATGGGCTATAGGAACTGGAAAAACTGCAACTAGTGAAGATGCTAATGATGTAATAGCTTATATAAGAGAAGTTGTAGCTGGACTTTATGGCGAATTAGCTAACGAAGTTAGAATACAATATGGTGGAAGCGTTAAGCCTGCAAACGTAGCTGAAATAATGAACCAAAGTGACATAGATGGAGCTTTAGTTGGTGGAGCTAGTTTAGCTGCTAGTGACTACACAGAGCTAGTTAATTTCTAAGGAGAAACAAAACATGAAAAAACCAATCGCATTAATAATAATGGATGGATTTGGTGAAAGTAAAATAGCAGAAGGAAATGCTGTTTTAGGTGCCAAAACTCCTAATTTAAATAAAATAGTTGAAGAATATCCTCATACTTTAATACAAGCTAGTGGATTAGATGTAGGTCTTCCAGATGGACAAATGGGTAACTCAGAAGTAGGACACACAAACATCGGGGCAGGAAGAATCGTATATCAAGATTTAACTAGAGTTAGTAAAGCTATAAATGATGGAGACTTCTTTACAAATGAAGTTTTATTAAAAGCTATGGAAAATGCAAAGAGTTACTCTCTTCACTTAATGGGATTATTATCTGATGGAGGAGTTCACTCTCATATAGATCATTTAAAGGCACTTATAAAAATGGCTAAAGAAAATGGTGTACAAAATGTATTTGTTCATGCTTTTACAGATGGAAGAGACACTGACCCAAGAAGTGCTCTAGGATACATAGAAGATATAGAAAACTACATGAAAGAACTTGGAGTAGGTAAATTTGCTTCAGTTTCTGGTAGATACTATGCTATGGATAGAGACAAAAGATGGGAAAGAGTAGAACTTGCATATAGTGCAATGGTTCAAGGAAAAGGAAATACTGCAACTAGTGCTAAAGAAGCTGTTCAAAATTCTTATGATGAAGATAAGAATGATGAGTTTGTAATGCCTACAGTTATAGTTGAAAATGATCAACCAGTAGGACTTATAAAAGAAGATGATTCTATAGTATTTGGTAACTTTAGACCAGATAGAGCTAGAGAAATAACTAGAGCTTTAGTAGACACTGATTTTGCAGGATTTGAAAGACCTAACATGAAAACATTTTTCGTATGTTTAACTACATATGATATAACTATAAAGAATGTACATGTGGCATTTAAACCACAAAGTCTTGAAAATACATTAGGTGAATATTTAGCGAAGAATGGAAAAACTCAATTAAGAACAGCGGAAACTGAAAAGTATGCGCATGTTACATTCTTCTTTAATGGTGGAGTAGAAGAACCTAATGAAGGTGAAGACAGATTATTAGTTCCATCTCCAAAGGTTGCAACTTATGATTTACAACCAGAGATGAGTGCTGATGAATTAACAGAAAAAGTACTTGCTAAAATAGATGAAGATAAATATGATTTTATCGTATTAAACTATGCTAACCCTGATATGGTAGGACATACAGGAGTAGTAGAGGCAGCTGTAAAAGCTGTTGAAACTGTTGATACATGTGTAGGAAAAGTTGTTGAAAAAATACTTTCAAAAGGTGGTCAAGCTTTAATTACTGCTGACCATGGTAATGCAGAACTTATGCAAGACCCAGAAACTAAGACAACTGTAACAGCACATTCAACAAACCCAGTACCATTTATAGTAGTAGGTGAAGAATTAAAATCTGCTAAGTTAAAAGAGGATGGTAGATTAAGTGATATAGCACCTACGGTATTATCAATAATGAATTTAGAGCAACCACAACAAATGACAGGTCACTCTTTAATAATAAAATAGTAAATAAAAATATTTAAAAAATTATATGAAAATTAAAAATTTACCCATCAAAGAAATTTTTATATAATATGAAAATTATTAGATTTACTACATTAGCAATGAGAAGTAATACAACAAAGTAAACAAAAAATTTAAGTTGAATTAAATCAACTACTAAAAACCGAGAGGAGATATATAATATGTCAGTTATCGAATTAGTATACGCTAGAGAAGTATTAGATTCAAGAGGAAATCCAACTGTTGAGGTTGAAGTAGTATTAGAAAGTGGAGCGACTGGAAGAGCTATAGTTCCATCAGGAGCTTCTACAGGAGCTTTCGAAGCTGTTGAATTAAGAGATGGAGATAAGGGAAGATACTTAGGAAAAGGTACAGAAAAAGCTGTAGCTAACGTAAATGAAATAATAGCACCAGAATTAGAAGGAATGGATGCAACTGATCAACCAGGAATAGATGGTTTAATGATAGAATTAGATGGAACTCCAAATAAAGGTAAATTAGGAGCTAATGCTATATTAGGTGTTTCTATGGCTGTAGCTAGAGCTGCTGCTGAAGAAGTAGGTTTACCATTATTCCAATACATAGGTGGAGTAAATGCTAAGCAATTACCAGTACCAATGATGAACATAATAAATGGTGGAGAACATGCTGATAATAACGTAGACGTTCAAGAGTTCATGATATTACCAGTTGGAGCTCCAACATTCAGAGAAGCTTTAAGAATGGGTGCAGAAGTATTCCACTCTTTAAAGAAAGTTTTATCTGACAACGGATTAGCTTGTGGTGTAGGTGACGAAGGTGGATTTGCTCCAAACTTATCATCAAACAGAGCTGCTTTAGAATTAATAGTAGACGCTATATCTAAAGCTGGATACGAGCCAGGAAAAGACGTTATGTTAGGACTTGATGTTGCTGCTACAGAAATGTACAACAAAGAAACTCAAAAATATGTTTTAGCTGGAGAAGGAAAAGAATTAACTGCAGCTGAAATGGTTGATTTATACGAAGATTGGTCTAACAACTTCCCAATAATAACTATAGAAGATGGTTTAGATGAAGAAGATTGGGATGGATGGAAGTTATTAACTGATAGATTAGGAAACAAGTTACAATTAGTAGGAGATGACTTATTCGTAACTAACACTGAAAGATTAGAAAGAGGAATAGAAGCTGGTGTAGGGAACTCTATATTAGTTAAGGTTAACCAAATAGGTACAATAACTGAAACTTTAGATGCTATAGAAATGGCTAAGAGAGCTGGATACACTGCAGTTATATCTCATAGATCTGGAGAAACAGAAGATACTACTATAGCTGACTTAGCAGTAGCTGTAAATGCTGGTCAAATAAAGACTGGTGCTCCATCAAGAACTGATAGAGTTGCTAAGTACAACCAATTATTAAGAATAGAAGAAATAGTTGGAGAATCTGCTAGATACTGTGGATTAAAATCTTTCTACAACTTAAAGAAATAATTTGATTTTAAGAATTAAATCAATATAAGCTAAAGGGCCTTAGGAATATCTAAGGTTCTTTGTTTTTATAAATATAACGCAAAAACACATACCTTGAATGCACTAATTTTATGTGATATATTAAAGAGTGAGAAAAAATGGCAATACATAAATGAAAGGAGAGTAACACATGGATATAGGAATAATATTAATGAGTGTACAAGTAGTATTAAGTATAGTTCTTATAGTAAGCGTAATGTTACAAGACACTAAGGGTGCAGTGCCTTCGCAATTTGGTGGAGAAGGTAACCAAAGTTACTTCAAGCCAAAGGGTAAGGAAGCTTTTTTTGGAAGAGTAACAAAAATATCAGCAGTAATATTTTTCTTAAACGCAATAGTAATGCTTTTAATTAAGTAATATTAAATAATTGGCCGTTATTTAATAAGATGTTTAAGATATGATTTAGAAATTAAATTTGATTTTTAAAGGAACAACTACGTTTATGCGTAGTTGTTTTTATATTACGTATCATTAGAATAATCAATATCTATTAAAATTATTAAAACTTTTATAACAGTGAGGTATTTAGTATAGATACTAATATTAGTATGAAAATCGTATATATAAATAAGAAATAGTTAATTAAAGAAGAGTTTAAACATAAACTAAATCACAGAATATGATATAAAAGTAAAAACTATCAAAAAAAACTACTTTTTTTAAAACAAATTTTGAAAATAAATAATTAAAAGTGTTGAAATATAAAGGAATTTAATAGATTTTTTTAGATCAAACTTACAAGGATTTTAAATAATAATAGAGAAATAAATTGTTATGATTGTTACAAAACTATGGAAACAAGGGGGATAAAATCATGGCAATGTTTAAAATGAAGTATGAGGATGATTGGAAAAAAAACTACATATTAGAGTTTAATCAAATGAGAGATGCCTATGAAAAAAAATTACAAAAAAAGCAGATAGAAATTGATACGTTAAAAGCAGATATAACAAAATTAAGAAATAGTAAAAATACTTTAAAGCCTAAAGAAAAGCAAATAACAGATACAGATATACAAAACATAAAAGATTTAAGATTGTGTGGATTAAGTTATAGTGAAATTTCAAATAAAACGAGATGGAGCAAAGCTACAGTAAGTAGAGTATTAAATGGTCTATATGATTAAAATATAAACTTGAGAATAAGACATGGATTGAATCATGTCTATTTTTTTATGCAAGGGAATAATTAATGTACATAAGTTTGATTTACCAAAGTATTCCAATAGTGTATAATAAGAAATTGGTAATAATATAATTAAGTGTAAATATGTTAAGAAACTAAGTGAAATAAATTAATATCAATTATAAGATAAATTAATCATAATATAATATAAGAAAATTTAATAGTTATACAGTTTAGATAGATATAAAATACAAAATATAGGAGGAAACGTAATGTTACCAGGACTTAAAGAACGTCTATTAGGACTAATAAAAGAAGACGCATACAACCCTCTAAAAAAAGAAGAATTAGCATTGATATTTGAGATACATGCATCTGAAATGCCAATGTTTTATAACTTCTTAGATGAATTAGAAGAAGACGGATATATATGCAAGACTAAAAAAGGAAAAATAATAGGACCGAAAGGGATGGGATACTTTGTGGGTAAATTTGTATCTCATAGAAAAGGATTTGGATTTGTAGAATCTGATGAAGAATACACTCAAGATTTATTTATACCAGCAAGTGATATAAATGGAGCTATGCATAATGATAGAGTTATGGCAGAAATAGTCACACCTGCAACAGATGAAAGAAGAGCAGAAGGTAGAATAATAAAAATTATCGAAAGAGAAATAACTCGAATAGTTGGAGTATTCCAACCAAATAAAAACTTTGGATTTGTTGTTCCAGATAATAAAAAGTTTAATAAAGATATATATATACCTAAAAAATTCTTTAGCGGTGCAAGAGAAAATGATAAAGTTGTTTGTGAAATAACTGTGTGGCCGCAAGAAGATAGAAAGCCAGAGGGTAAAATAGTAGAAATATTAGGTCAAAAAGGTGAAAAAGAAGTAGAAATAGCGTCTATAATAAGAGCACATGGATTACCTGAAGAGTTTCCTAAAAAAGTGCTAGATGAAGCTGAAAATGTGGCTGTAGAAATACCACAAGAAGAGGTTGATAGAAGATTAGATATAAGAGATATGAAAACATTCACTATAGATGGTGATGATGCTAAAGACTTAGATGATGCTATATCTATAGAAGTATTACCTGATGGAAACTTTAAATTAGGAGTACATATAGCTGATGTTACTCATTATGTAAAAGAAAAAAGCAAATTAGACAAAGAAGCTTTAAAAAGAGCAACTTCTGTTTACTTAGTTGATACAGTAATACCAATGTTACCTAAAACACTTTCTAATGGAGTTTGTAGTTTGAATCCATTTGAAGATAAACTTACATTATCAATATTTATGGAAATAGACCGTAAAGGTAATGTTAAAAAATATGATATAAAAGAAACTATAATAAATTCAAAAGCTAGAATGACTTACACAGAAGTATCAGACATATTAGAAAAAGATGATGAAAAGTTAAAAGTTACATTTGCTAATTTAGTAGATGATTTTAAAACTGCAGAAGTTCTAGCTAGAATACTTATGGAAAGAAGAACTAAAAGAGGCGCATTAGACTTTGATTTCCCTGAGGCTAAAATAATTTTAACTAAAGAAGGAAAAGTTGCAGACATAAAGCATTATGAAAGAAGAATATCTAATAAGATGATAGAAGAGTTTATGCTTATAAGTAATGAAACAATAGCAGAGCATTATTTCTGGCTAAACTTACCTTTCGTTTATAGAATACATGAGACTCCATCACCAGAAAAGATGCAAGATTTAAGTAAATTTATATCTACTTTTGGATACACTATAAAAGGTGATTTAGAGCAAGTTCATCCAAAAGCATTACAAGCAATAATTGAACAAATAAAAGGAAAAAGAGAAGAAGAAGCTATAAGTACTATAATGCTTCGTTCTTTAAAACAAGCTAGATATTCACCAGATTGTAGTGGACACTTTGGTTTATCAGCTAAATATTATAGTCATTTTACTTCTCCGATAAGAAGATATCCTGACTTACAAATTCATAGAATTATAAAAGAGCAATTAAACAATAAGATTAATCAAAAAAGACAAGAACAACTTACTAATATAGTTGACTATGCTTCTACTCAATCATCAGAAAGAGAAAGAGCAGCAGAACTTGCAGAAAGAGATGTTAAAGACTATTATAAAGCTGTATATATGGCTGATAAGGTTGGAGAAGAGTTTGATGGTATCGTATCAAGTGTAACATCATTTGGTATGTTCATCGAATTACCTAATACTGTTGAAGGTTTATCAAGACTTGCTAATATGAATGATGACTATTATATTTATGATGATATGACATATACTATAATGGGAGAACGAACTAAGAAAACTTATAGAATAGGTGATCCTGTAAGAATTAAAGTTGATAATGTAAATGTTGATTTAAGAGAGATAGATTTTAAAATACTTTATAAAATAGAAGATAAAGAAAATGAACAAGAAAGCAATGAAGAATAGTTAAAATCAAGTGGGTCGTTAGTTACGACCCACTTGAAACAATATAGATTCTGCAGTATAAATTGGAATAGTACTACAAGTAATGTGGGATAATAAGGATATAACTTATATTGACTAATGAGTATATATATGGTATATTTTACTATAAATATAGTTTAATGTTAGTGAAGAAATTTTAGGTTAAGAAGGTGAATTCGTATGGTAGGAACAAAAGTATTAGCTACAAATAGAAAAGCAAGGCATGAGTATTTTATAGAAGAAACTTATGAATGTGGAATTGAATTAAAAGGTACAGAAGTAAAATCAATAAGGCAAGGAAAATTAAATCTAAGTGATGGATTTGCATCTGTAGATAATAGCGAGGTATTTTTAAAACAAGTTCATATAAGCCCATACGAGCAAGGAAACATATTTAATGTAGACCCTTTAAGAACTAGAAAATTATTACTTCACAAGCATGAAATAAGAAAACTTATAGGAGCTACTACTATAAAAGGTTATTCTTTAATTCCTTTAAGTGTGTATTTAAAAAATGGTAAGGTTAAGGTTCAATTAGCTTTAGCAAAAGGTAAGAAGTTATATGATAAGCGTCAAGACTTAGCTAAAAAAGATGCTCAAAGAAATGTAGAAAGAGAATTAAGAGGTAAATATTAATACTATTAGTAAATTATTCTTTATAATCTAGTTAATTACATTGATTTTTACTATTAAAAGTATTATATTATATATAACAACTGAATACAGATGGTGAAAAAAGTTTGCGAAGCAAAGTCTCAAAGACTATAAACTACCACGGGGGCGTAAAGGTTTCGACGTGGGTTTGGAACTTGGGGCTGCGTGTCGTGTTACTCTGGGTCACGTAAAAACTGGGGAAAAAAATAAACGCAAACGATAATTACGCTTTAGCAGCTTAGTACTGCTCGTCCCGCCTCGCCCTCCTGCCGGCCAGGCCTGGACGTCATTTATGCAGGGAACTACTTTTTGGGTGTCTCGACTCAAAGTGGACTAATTGGGACTGGTCGATCACATAGCATGCCACTGTGCGATGTGTGAGACGAGAACTTAAATCAGATGGCTACACACGTAGATGCAACAGGGAAAAGACTTGCGGACAGGGGTTCGACTCCCCTCGTCTCCACCATTGAAATCCACGAAAAAGTTATTAACGTTTATGTTAATAACTTTTTTTATTGAAAGAAAAACTAAAAAACTCAATATGATTTTGAAATATGAAAATTTTATAATATAATGTAGTTATATAGTAAATAATGGGGGAGGATCATATGGCTTTACCAAAACCAGAAGGATTGCAGAGAGAAGTATTGGCATTACCTAGTAAGGGGCATTATGTAGTTTTAGGTAGTGCAGGAAGTGGAAAAACAACATTAGCAATATTAAGAGCTAAGTATTTGGCTGATGTAGAGTGTGAAGAGGGTGAAAGGGTTTTAATTGTGACTTTCAATAAGTCACTAGTTACTTATTTGAAACATATGGGTCTTCATCCGACAGATAATATAGAGATACAAAATTTTCACAGGGTAGCAAGAGGATATTTATCTAGTAGAAATTGCTTATCTTATGGAGATATAGTACCAACCGGTGAATATAAGCGAAATAATAAACTAAAAATAATACAAGAAGCTATAAATGAGCTACAAGAAGAAATAAGTTCTGTAAATAGAGAGACTGAATTTTTTTATGAGGAAATAGCTTGGATACAGAAAATGGGAATTAGGTCTTATGAAGAATATAGAAGTACAGAAAGAATAGGAATGACTTCATCTAGGGTATCAAGAATTCAAAGAGATATAATATTCAAATTATATTTAAAATATATGGAAATTAGAGGACAGAAAGGCTTCAAATATGATTGGGATGATATAGCTTATTATATGGATAAAGAATTAGAAGAAGATCATAGTAAGAGACGATATAAACATATTATAATTGATGAAGGTCAAGATTTCTCACCTGTTATGCTAAGGTCATTAGTAAAATTAGTTTCTAAAGAGGGTAGTTTAACATTCTTTGGGGATGTTGCACAACAGATTTATGGGAGTAGAATTTCATGGAGAAGTGCAGGGATAAATATGAAGAAAATTTGGAGATTTGATCAAAACTATAGAAATACTAAAGAGATAGCAGAATTAGCATTAGCAATATCACAACAAAAGTATTTTAAAAAAGATCCAGATTTAGTTTTGCCTAAATTTCCTAGAGCGTTAGGCCCAAAGCCAGCGATAATAAAATTTAGTGCGATAGAGGAAGAATTAAAATGGATTTTAAAATATGCAGTTAAAAATTCAAAAAATTCTACTATAGCTATATTAGAGAGAAATAGAGAAAAGGTTAATTTAGTAGAAAATAAATTAAAAGAATTAAAGGTAAAATACCAAATACTAAGTGGAGATATGAATAAGTGGAATGAATTGCCAGGTATTACTATAGGAACTTATCATTCAGCTAAAGGGTTAGAATTTGATATGGTTATAATTCCATTTTGCAATACTGAAAATATACCAGATAAATCTAAAATTTTAGCATGTGAAGATAGAGAAGAGGCATTAAGTGAAGATATAAAACTTATTTATGTATCAGTTACTAGAGCTAAAAGAGGGGTTATGATAACATACACAAATAATAAAAGTGAGTTAATACCAGATAATATTAACAATATATACCAAGAATTTAATTTTTAGGGGGGAAAAATGAATAGTTTATTAGAAATTATAGAACAAAGAGGAATAACGAGATTATGTCATTTCACAAAATTAAATAAGGTGTTACATATATTAGCAGAAGCAGATGGAATAAAATCGAATATATTTATAGAGGAAGGTATAATTCAAAAAAATGATAAGAATCGATTTGACGGTCATGAAGATTATATAAGTACGAGTGTTCAATATCCTAATATTTGGTACTTAAATAGAGTCAAAGATTTAGACCCATTATTTAGAAAATGGGTTATATTATGTATAGATCCGTCAATAATTTTAGATAAAAGAACTTTGTTTTGTGAGACAAATGCAGCAACTAGGAATGGACGATTGTTAAAAGAAGGTGTAGAAGGTTTTGAAAATATGTTCAAAGAAATTATAAATGTCAAAAGATATCTTAAAAGAACTAGTAAAATGTTAAAATGTAGTCCTACAGATGATCAAGCTGAGGTTATGATATATGGTAGTATACCAAGAGATAGAATTACAGGTATAATAGTTCCAAGTGAAAAAGATGTAATTAATTTAACAAAAGCTATGGAGTTAGCGTATATAAATATAGAGATACCTATAATTGTAGCACCAGATATTTTTACTACTAAATTTAGCAGTGAAATAAGAGAAGGGATTACTCCAGATGAAAAACTAATAAAAAAATAATATATAGAGGTGAAGATAATGGAATCATACATAAGAGATAAGTTTGTAGGTTCTTTATTGTGGGCAATTATTGGAGACGCATTGGGATGGCCAAATGAACAAAATTCAAATAGAATAAAAAATAATGCAAAAGAAATAGACAGTAATAATTTTGTTAATTGGGAAAAAAGATGTGGGGGAAGGTTTTACCCTTATATGGACAGAATTGAAGCTGGTTCTTATAGCGATGATGGTCAGTTGTTGATATCAACTGCAAGGAGTTTAGTTAGTTCAAATGAATGGTTTACATGTTTTACAAGAATAGAGCTTCCTTTTTGGTTATTATATGAAAGAGGAGGAGGAGGAGCGACATTAAGAGCTTCTAAACATTGGTTAGAGGGTAAAAGTCCATGGGAATCTGAGGATAAAGAAAAATACTTTAATGCAGGTGGAAATGGAGCTGCTATGAGAATTCTACCTCATGTAATATACAATATAGATGATGAAATGGAGGGTATGACTCAAGTATTTATGAATAGTATTACCACTCATGGAAATCCAAGAGCTATATTAGGTTCTTTATTATATTCAAAAGCTTTATATTACTTATTTAAAGCTAATGAAACTATAAAATATGGAGAACTAATAGATTATCTTATTGAAACTAAAGACAATTGGTCTATAGTGCCGCAAGTAGATAGATTAGAGTCATGGAATCGAGCGGTAGACAGTGTATACAAAGGAAAATATATAGAATTATGGAATAAAACTGTAGATGAAACAATTAATCTTTTGTATG
>NZ_DATIRC010000160.1:0-2494 GCF_035470145.1 Romboutsia sp. | reverse complement strand
AAACGACCTCAAGGCATGTGACATTAACAATAAATATAAAAGAATGATGGAAGAAAAGCCTAATTTTAACAAGGCTGATAATTCCAAAGTTATATATAGAAGAAAAAGTTTTATTATATTGAGTACAGGCAAGGGATTTATTATACATAATAAAAAATATGAGTTTGAAAGTTGTCATTGCCATGTAAATAATTTTAGTTATGCAAAAAGTATTATCGACCTAAGTGTTAGAAAAAAGATGCCTAACAGACCGACTAAAAGGCTTATAGAAAGCTTAATAAGGGTTAATAGGAATAGTAAGTATATAGAAGAATTAGAGAAGCTTAAATAGCTTCTTTTTTTATTTAGAAAGGTGGTGTTTAGGTGAGTAAATTAAATGAAAAACAAAAGGCTTTTGCTGATTATTATGTTGAAAGCCTTAATGCTTATCAATCAGCTTTAAAAGCAGGATATAGTGAAAATTATGCTAAGGGAAATATTTCTAAATTGTTGGAAAATGAGAGAGTTAAAAGCTATATTGATGAAATTATGGCTTCAAAGCAAAATGATAGAATAGCTTCTCAAGATGAAATATTAGAAGGACTTACAAGGATTGCTAGAGGAATAGAAGAAGAAGAAGTAGTTACAATAACGCAGCTAGGTGAGGTTGTAAGGACTGAAAGAACACCAACTAATAAAGATAAGCTTAAAGCATGGGAATTATTAGGGAAACGATATAGAATGTTTACTGATAAGATAGAAGCTAATATAAATGAAGTAGTTACGATCATAGATGATATAGGTGAAGATGATGAGTAGTAAAAGACTATCAGAAATATTTAATGATAACTTTAAAAGCTTCTACGCTAAATCAAAGAAAAATGATTATCTATTCTATGTATTAAAAGGTGGTAGAGGAAGCGCTAAATCAACTCACATAAGCTTCGATATTATAATAAATGCTATGAAAAATCCTGTTACTACTTTAGTAGTTAGGAAAGTTGGTAACACATTATCTGAATCAGTATTTGAGCAGCTAAAAGAAGCTATTGACATTTTAGGGGTTGGTATGTATTGGGAATCTAAAGTATCGCCTTTACAATTGATATATAAGCCTAGAGGTAACAAGATTATATTTAGAGGTGCAGACGATCCTAATAAAATAAAATCTATTAAAATGTCAAAGTTTCCTGTAACTACTTTATGGATAGAAGAATTAGCAGAGTTCAAAACAGAAGAAGAAGTATCAACCATAATAAATTCAGTATTAAGAGCAGAATTAGAAGATGGATTAAAGTATAAAGTTTATTACTCATACAATCCACCTAAAAGAAAGCAATCGTGGGTTAATAAAAAATATGACACGCAATTTATTTCTAATAATACTTATATTCATCATTCTACTTATTTAGAAAATAAGCATATATCTAAAGCTTTTAAAGAAGAAGCCGAGGAAGTAAAAAAAAGAAATGAATTTAAGTATAGGCATGAATACTTAGGTGAGCCTATCGGAAGTGGAGTAGTGCCTTTCAATAATCTTATATTTAGAACTATTACAGATAAAGAAATAGCTGCATTTGATAATATAAGGCAAGGCATTGACTGGGGTTATGCCACTGATCCATTAGCTTTTATAAGATGTCATTATGATAAAAAGAAAAGAACAATATATTTGTTTGATGAATTTTATGAAGTTAAAGCTTCTTTAAGAAAAATAGAAGAATTTTTAAAATCTAAAAAATATCATTATGATAGGATAGTTGCAGATAGTGCAGAGCCTAGAAGTATTGCAGAAATGAAAAGCTATGGGTTTCAAATTGAAGGTGCTAAAAAAGGTGCTGGAAGTGTTGAATATGGAGAAAAATGGCTCGATGATTTAGAAGCTATTGTTATTGATCCTAAAAGAACACCTAATGCAGCTAAAGAATTTGAAAACATAGATTATCAAGTCGATAAAGATGGGAATCCAAAGCCTAAGCTAGAGGACAAGGACAATCACATTATAGATGCTACTAGATATGCATGTGAAAATGATATGAAGAATAGAAAAACTAGAGGGTTTGTAAATGTAAATATTTAAGGGGGTGATTATATGTTAACAAATTTAGATTTCTTAAAGTTGGGGGCAAGTTTCCCACCTGCTGCTGAAACTGAAAGGCTTGAAAAATATAATAAGAATAAGCTTGTATTTGAAGGGAAACATGAACAAGTTTACAAAGAAAGTTTTGAAAGAATTGCTAGAGTAGTAAATAACTTTGATAATGTTGTTAGTTATTCAGTAGTCGCAAACTTTCAAAAGCTTATATCACTTAAAATAGCAGATTTCTTATTAGGCGAAGCACCTAAAATAGTAGCAGGTGATGATAAGTCAAAAGAACAAGCTGCAATAGATGTAATAAAAGAAAACAGTGACTTAGATAATACACTTTATACTAGTGCTATTGATATAAGCCGATATGGTGATAGTGTGCTAAATGTGTACAAAGGTGATGAAGGAAAAGGAATTATAGATATA
>NZ_DATIRC010000159.1:0-4155 GCF_035470145.1 Romboutsia sp. | reverse complement strand
GAATCTATATTAATAGGTGATGATATAGAAGTAAGTATAAGTAAAATAGAAGATGGAAGTGTAAAAATAGCAATATCTGCACCTAAGGATGTAACAATACTTAGGAAAGAAGTACATGACAGAGTAAAAGAAGAAAATAAACAAGCTTTAAATAAAAACATAGATATATTAGAGTTTTTTAAGAAATAACTTGGAGGAAAAGAGTATGTATGCAACGAATCCGTATAACACATATAAGCAAAATTCAGTACAAATGGCATCAAAAGAGCAGTTATTATTAATGTTAGTAGATGGAGCTGTTAAATATACAAAAGTAGCGAGATTAGCTATAATACAAAAAGATATACCAAGAGCACATAAGGAATTGATTAGAGTTCAAGATATATTTACTGAATTAATGATAACTATGGATAAAAGTGTGGGAAGTTATATGCAAGATATATATGACGTATATGATTTTATAAAAAAAGAACTATCAAGAGCTAATATAAAAAAAGATGTAGAAATAATAGACAATGTATTACCAGTTATAGAGGAAATAAGAGATATGTGGCATGAAGTAGCAAAAAAAGCTAAACAAACTAGATAGGGGGAGATTGTATGGCATCAGTAAACTCTGTAAGAATTCCTGGTCTTGCAACAGGTATGGATACGGATAGTGTAATAAAAGATATGCTAACTGGACAACAGAATAAAATAGATAAAGCAAAACAAAAAGAACAAACTATAAAATGGCAACAAGAAACATATAGGGATATTATAAAAGATGTAAAAGGACTTGCGGATAAGTATTTTACAGCGACATCACAAGATTACATACTAGGGAGTAAAACTTTTTCAACAACAAAGGTAAATAGTTCTAATTCAAGTGTAGTGAGTGCAACGGCAGGAGCTGGAGCTGGTAATATAGATTATAAATTTGATGTGGTTGATTTAGCTAAACCTCCTAAAATTAGTATAACCGAAAAAGATGGAGTAGCCTTAACTAAGGATACTAACATAGGATTAGCCGTAGGAACAACTAAAACTTTTAAAATTGATTTAGGTAATGGTCAATTCTCCAAAGATATAACTATAGATGAAAATGATACTATAGATACTTTAATAACTAAAATAAATGCTAGTAATGATAGTCAAGTAAAGGCATCTTTTAGCGATATGACCGGAACATTCACCATACAAGGATCTAAAACTGGGGAAAGTAGTACCTTCAAAATAGAGCCACCAGATGCACTTTCGTCTTTATCAATAGATGGAACAGAGATAAAAGGAAGTAACTCGCTTGTAAATATAACTGGCGGTGGGATAATAGGAGTAAAGGAAGTAAAACAAGAAACAAATTCATTTACAATAGATAATGTTAAATATGATATAAAAGGTATAGGACAAGCAAATCTAACATCAGAAATAAGTGCTGATGACACAGTAGATAAAATAAAGGCATTTATAGATGATTACAATAAAGTAATGGATAAAATTTATGGTGAGATAATAGAAAAGAAAAATCGCGATTTCCCTCCTTTAACAGACGCTCAAAAAGAAGAAATGAGTGAAGAAGAAATAGAAAAATGGGAAGAAAAAGCAAAACAAGGCATGCTTAGAAATGATAATGAACTTAGAATGTTTATGGAAGATACAAAACAAGCATTATTCGGTCCGATAGAAGACATGGGAATAAACTTAACAGATATAGGTATAACATCATCACAAGATTATAATAAACAAGGACAAATATACTTGGATGAAGAAAAATTTAAAAAAGCTCTTCTAGAAAATGGAGAGCAAGTATATCAAGCTCTAACAAAAACAGCTACAGATAAGTCACAGTCTGGGTCATTAGAAAGAATGAAAGATGTGTTTAATAAATATGTAGGGAACTCAAAAAGTATATTTGCTAAAAAAGCAGGTATAGAAAAAACAGCTTCAGCTGCCAATAATTTATTTGGAGAACAAATAAAAAGCCAACAAGAAAATATAAAAAATCTTCAAAGAAAGATGGATGAAAAAGAAAAACAACTATACAAAAAATTTGCAGCACTAGAAGCATCTATGAATAAATTTAATTCACAAATGAACTATTTAATGAGTCAATAGATGTAAGGAGATAAAATGTATAAACAATTAGATTTATATAAAAATTTATCAATAGAACTTTTAAATTTATTAAAAGAGGATAAATTTGATGAAATAGATGAAATATTAGATAAAAGAAGTTTATTAATTAAAGAGATATATAAAAACCAACAAACTGAATTTAAAAAGTTATATGTTGAAAGTAATGCATATGATATAGATAAAGAAATAAAGAGTATTTTTGAAAAAAAAATAGGCAATATAAAGGATGAAATAAAGATTCAAAAAAAAATAAAGCAAGCAAACTATTCATATATAAATAAAAATGTAGAAAATATAAATATTTTTAATAAAAAAGTATAAAGTTTTAAAAAATAATGACGATATATATATTGTAAGGATATTTTGCAAAATATTACACAAATAAAATGACAAGGATGTCAATAAAAAACTAAGGAGAGTAAAAACATGAGAATAAACACTAATATGAACGCAATGTTAGCTACTAACAATATGGCTAAAAATACTGCATTAGCAGGAAATGCAATGGAGAAATTATCATCAGGGTTAAGAATAAACAAAGCTGGTGATGATGCAGCAGGACTTGCTATATCTGAAAAGATGAGAAGTCAAATAAGAGGTATGGAACAAGCAAATAGAAATGTACAAGATGGTGTATCTTTAGTACAAACTGCTGAAGGTGCTTTAGAAGAAGCTGGAAACATAGCTCAAAGAATGAGAGAATTAACAGTACAAGGTGGAAATGGAACATTAACAGCAACAGATCAAGCTAAAATAGAAACAGAGTTAACTGCATTAGGTGAAGAAATACTACAAATAGGAAGTGAAACTAAGTTCAATGAAAAAGCTCTTTTAGATAATACTAATCCTACAGTAACTATTCAAGCAGGAGCTAATGATGAAACAAGAACTGTAACTTTATTTGATTTAAAAGGTGCAGCTGGAGCTGTTCAAAATTTAAAAGTAACTGATAACGCAACTGCAAAAACATCACAAGATGCAGTAGATACTATATTAGAAAGTATAAGTACTAATAGAGCAAGTTTAGGAGCTACTCAAAATAGATTAGAAGCAACTTCTTCTAACTTAACAACTTCAACTGAAAACTTAACAGCAGCAGAATCAAGAATAAGAGATGTAGATGTTGCTAAAGAAATGGTTAACTTATCTAAATTAAACTTATTATCACAAGCATCACAAGCTATGGTAGGGCAAGCTAAGCAACAACCAGAAGGTGTAATGCAATTATTAAGATAGTAAAATATACAAAGAGTAAAGCAAATGCTTTACTCTTTATTAATATACATTAGTAAATGATTTGTTGTTTGTTAATATATATTAATAAAGAAAAGGAGAACTAAAGTGAAAAGACAAAAAGTTTTAAGTATAGATTATTATGACAACTTTAAATGTATAGGCAATAAATGTGAAGATCATTGTTGTAAGGATTGGGGTATAACAATTGATAAAAAAACATATATAAAATACAAAAAATTACAAAACTCGGAATTTAAAAGTAAACTTATAGATAATATAGGTAGGAATAGAAAATCTAAATCAGATTATGATTATGCAAAGATAAACTTAGTTGATAGCAAATGTCCAATGCTTTCAGAAGAAAATTTATGCGAAATATATCAAAATATTGGAGAAGAAAATATGTGTCATACTTGTAAAACTTACCCGAGAAGTTATAATTTAGTAGATGATACAATAGAAAGTTCACTGACACTTTCTTGTATAGAAGTTGCAAGAAATGTTTTGTTAAGAGAAAATATAATAGAATTTAATTTAGATATAAAAGAAATTGAAAATATAAGTATAAATCGCAATATCAATACAATTAAGCCTAAAACTCTTAGAGAAAAATACTTTAATGATATAAGAATATTTAGTATAGGATTAATGCAAGATAGAAGATTTGCAATAGAAGAAAGGCTTGTTATATTGGGGTTATTTATAAATAATATAAGAAATATAGATGAAGAAACATTAGTCATAGAAACTATTAGTCAATATAATCAAAATATTGAAAGTGGTGCTTATAATAATTTATTAAAA
>NZ_DATIRC010000158.1:0-2464 GCF_035470145.1 Romboutsia sp. | reverse complement strand
ACGTAAGTTACAGAAGTTTAAAAAATATTAGTATATACTTTAAAATATAATAATTACACATATAAATATAATCAACGTAAATATTAGTAAAGATATATAGTTTAAATAGGCTTCAAAATGGGTAAATAAAATACATATTTATAAATTATTAGATGGTATGCCATGTGATAGAGTAAATGAGATTAATTATAGTAAATATTAAAAATAAATATTAATTGGAGGAATTATTATGGAAAATAAAATGTTTTGTTTTCAATGTCAAGAAACAGCAGGATGCAGTGGATGTACAAAGTTTGGAGTATGTGGTAAGTCACCAGATTTAGCTAGAATGCAAGATTTATTAGTATATACAACAAAAGGATTATCAGAGGTTACAACAAGACTTAGAAAAGAAGGCAAAAAGATAGGTGGAGAAGTTAACCATTTGATAACTATAAACTTATTTACTACTATAACTAATGCAAACTTTGATGATGCTATATTCTATAGCAGAGTAAAAGAAACTTTAATTACTAAAGAAGCTTTATTAGCTAAATTAGACAATAAAGAAAATTTATCAGAAGCAGCATTATGGAATGCTTCTTCAAATGAAGAAATGGATGTAAAAGTAGGTCTTTTAGGTAAAATAAAAGATGCTATCTTAGGAAGTGGTAAAGAAGAAGTTACTGCTGAAATAGATTCTATATTAGATAAAAAATCAACTAAAGTAGGAGTATTAGCAACTAAAAATGAAGATGTAAGAAGTTTAAGAGAACTTATAATCTATGGATTAAAAGGTATGTCTGCTTATATGAAGCATGCAAATGCTCTAGGATATGATAATGAAGAAGTAAATGCATTTATGCAATCGGCTTTAGCTAAAACTTTAGATGATAACTTAAGTATAGATGAATTAATAGCTTTAACTTTAGAAACTGGTAAAGTAGGAGTAGATGGTATGGCTCTATTAGATAGCGCAAATACTGGAACTTATGGACATCCAGAGATTACTAAGGTTAATATAGGTGTTAGAAAGAATCCAGGAATACTTGTGTCTGGACATGATTTAAAAGACTTAGAATTATTACTTGCGCAAACTGAAGGAACTGGTGTTGATGTATATACTCACTCTGAAATGTTACCAGCTCACTACTACCCAGCATTTAAAAAGTATTCTCATTTTGCAGGAAATTATGGAAATGCTTGGTGGAAGCAAAAAGAAGAATTTGAGAGTTTCAATGGACCAATATTAATGACTACAAACTGTATAGTACCACCAAAAGATAGCTATAAAGATAGATTATATACTACAGGAGCTGCTGGATTTGTAGGAGTTAAACATATAAAAGGTGAAAGTGAAGACAATAAAGATTTCTCGGAAATAATAGAGCAAGCTAAAAAATGTCAACCTCCTACAGAAATAGAAACAGGAGAAATAGTTGGTGGATTTGCACATAATCAAGTATTTGCATTAGCTGATGCAGTTGTAGAAGCAGTAAAGACAGGAGCTATAAAGAAATTCTTCGTTATGGCAGGATGTGATGGAAGAGCTAAATCAAGAAACTACTACACAGAATTTGCAGAGGCGCTACCAAAAGATACAGTAATTCTTACTGCAGGATGTGCAAAATACAAATACAATAAATTAAATCTAGGCGATATAAACGGAATACCTAGAGTATTAGATGCAGGTCAATGTAATGATTCTTATTCATTAGCACTTATAGCATTAAAGCTTAAGGAAGTATTTGAATTACAAGATATAAATGAATTACCAATAGCATTTAATATAGCATGGTATGAGCAAAAAGCTGTAATTGTACTGTTATCATTATTATACTTAGGTGTTAAAAACATACACTTAGGACCAACACTACCAGCATTTTTATCACCAAATGTAGCTAAAGTATTAGTTGAAAACTTTGGGATAGGTGGAATAACAAATGTTGAAGATGATATAAAGATGTTTTTAGGAGAAAGTGCTAATGCATAATAACTAAAATATAGTAGCTGTATAAACTAATTAAATTAGTTATATACAGCTACTTTTATATCTGAATATTAAAAAAGGGGCCACATGAATAATATAGAGATATTTTAAGAATATAAAAGAAAAAAGTGAAATAGAGCTTAGAAAAAACACTTAAGGAACGAAAAATTGCTATATTTTAGAGCTTAATAAATATTACATTGAAAAAGTAGAAAATTTAAAAGAGAACATAATGAAGTTTGAAAATAAAATTAAATTTTGTAAAATATGGAGGAAGAAAGAATGAAAAACATTGCTATATATGTATGTGGAGAAGTTTCAAAAAAATGTACTGCCAATGGATGTTTAAGAACATTTAATGAAAAGGAAGATTCTTTTAAGAGATATGAAGAAGTTGGGTGTAAGCTAGTTTCTTTTAATAATTGCAACGGATGTGATGAAAGTCTAGTAGAAAGCCTTAAAGTAAAAATAGAAAAGCTTCAAAAATCAGATGTA
>NZ_DATIRC010000157.1:0-5992 GCF_035470145.1 Romboutsia sp. | reverse complement strand
AGAAGCTTTATACTATCAGAAAGAAATGGATATAAAAACGTAACTTTTTATACTAGCAAATCAAAAGCTTCTTTTATACCAGTATATTATACAAGAGAATTTTTTGCATTTAGTAAGACAATACTATTTTACTAAATGATTACTGAGTATTATAAATGTAAACTGAGATGATTTAGGTATTGATAATAAATTATCTCAGTTTTTATTTGAGTGTAAATGTTATTACAGTATATTAAGAGTCATATTAAAATAAATATATATAATAGAATACATATATTATATATAGGGGAGATAGTATGAAAAAAATAACAATAGCTATAATAGGAGCAGGATGCAGAGGGATGTATGCATATACACCTTATTTATTAGAAAATCCAGAACTAGGAGAAGTAGTCGCAGTCGCAGAGCCTATTAAAGAAAAAAGAGATTTATTCAAAGAAATGTATAACATATATGATGAAAATATATTTACAACTTGGGAAGATTTATTAGTAAATGATAAAATAGCAGATGCTATAATAATAGCTAATAATGATGAATCACATTATGAACCAGCCAAACTAGCCTTAGAAAAGGGATATCATGTTCTTTTAGAAAAGCCAATGTCAAATGATTTAGATAAAGTAATAAAATTAGGTGAATTATCTCAAAAATATAATAATCAAGTATTTATGATATGTCATGTATTAAGATATACTCCATTTTTTAGTGAATTAAAAAGAATAGTAGATAGTAAAGAATTAGGAGAGTTAGTAAGTATACAACATAATGAAAATATAGGGTATTGGCATTTTGCTCATAGTTATACAAGGGGGAATTGGAGAAATAGTAATGAAACAAGTCCTCTTATATTAGCTAAAAGCTGTCATGATTTAGATATATTACTATGGTTATCTGGAAGTAAGTGTAAATATATATCATCTTTTGGAAATTTAAGCCATATGAAATTGAAAAACTTTAAGAAAGATATGGCTCATAAATGTGTAGATTGTGAAATAAATAATACTTGCCAATACTCAGCTATTAAAATATATTTAGAAGATGATAAGTTAATTAGATCTTTAAATGCAGTTCATTTAAATCCAACTAAAGAAAATTTAAAGAATGCTATAAAAACAGGTCCTTATGGTAGATGTGTCTATAAATGTGATAATAATGTTGTTGATCATATGGTAAGTATATTAGAATTTGAAAACAATATAAGTGCTACTTTTAATTTATGTGCTTTTACAGAAGAATGTACTAGAACAATAAAGCTTATGTTTACCCATGGAGAAGTTGGTGGAAATCATATGAAAAATATAATAGATGTATATAAATTTGGAGATAATTCACATACAGTAATACATCCAAAAGTAAATAAAAGTGGTCATGGGGGCGGAGATTATTCTCTTATGAAGGATTTTATATCTTTGATAACTTCTAATGATGGAGAGTTAAAGACTGAAGCAACACAATCTGTAGAAAGTCATGTAATAGCTTTTGCAGCAGAATATTCAAGATTAAATTATAAAGTAGTTAATATAGACGAATTTTATGAAAATGCTAAAAATAATATATAGGAAAGTCAGCTAATAAGTTAATAATCTCCTAATTAAACAAGCTCACATTTATGTGGGCTTATTTAATTTTAATTATTTAGTGATTATATGTAAAAAAAATGTACAAGAATAAATAACATAATATGATATCACAAAATAGCAAAACTAAAATACAAATATCATGTCTAATCGAAATATATATAAATAAAAGTCGAAAAATATATTTTATAAAATAAATAGAATTTCCTAAAAATACAGTAACAAATTTTATAAAGGAAATACAAAATATAGTATTGAATTAGTATATGAGGAAATAGGGACTTTAAGTGCAAGGAGACA
The DNA here is from genome assembly GCF_035470145.1 of Romboutsia sp. GTDB lineage: Bacteria > Bacillota > Clostridia > Peptostreptococcales > Peptostreptococcaceae > Romboutsia_D. Next base: position 4,112 of record NZ_DATIRC010000157.1, on the reverse strand, counting down.
AATAATATGAGATTTAGTAAGAAAGTGGTTAGCTTAATATGTTTGTCATCTATTATAGTGGGATTTAATTCATCATTAGGAAGTAATACAGAAAATGATTCAAATTTAAGCTCAGTAAAAGTTATGAGTGAAATCTTAGATATAACTAAAGAAGATATTGGAAATACTAGTACTGAACCTATAGAAACAAAAAAGCCTACACAAGAAGAATTAGAAGAACAAAGAAAGTTAAATGTAGTATATAGTAGAAGTGATATAACTTTAGCTAGTGGCATAACTAAAGAAGAATTAGAAACTGTACTTATGAATTATAAAGGAGCATCTACAATGGCACATTTATCAGATGCATTAGTAGATGCAGAAAATCAACATGGAGTTAATGCTTTTACAATGGCTGCTATAGTAGCTCTTGAAAGTGGATTTGCGACATCAAGAAGAGCTATAGAAGATAATAATTTAACTGGATATGAAGTTTATAGTGATGATTCAGAGGGAAGGCTATTTCCAAGCCAATATGAATCTATTTTACAAACTGCAAGACACATATCAAAGAATTATCTTACAGAGGGAGGAATGTATTACAGAGGTTTATCAGTAGATGATGTACAAGTAAGTTATTGTCCAGATGAAGGTAAAGGCAAGAATTGGAACGAAAAGGTGGACAAACTAGCATCTGGTTTTCTTAAAGTGTACAAAGAGCTATATCTTTAATCGTACACTTTTTAACACTTTATAATATTAATTCATAATATAGTTATAGATATTTGTTTAGGGGGAATTTAAAATGGATTTAAAATGTTTTATTCCACAACAAACAAAAGATGAAAAAATAGAAGAAGTTGAAATAACATCAAAGGAAATGCAAGCAATAAAGCTTATTGATGTATATGGATTGAAAGATAAAAAATGTGCTAAAAAAATGAAAATATCAATGCATGAGTTTGAAGAATTAATAACTAATGCTAGAAAAAAAATTGCTACAGCTTTGATTGAAGGTAAAACTATTAAAATTATTGATCTAAAACCTATTGAAAATAAAATAACTACATTATGTAAATTTAGATGTGCGGTATGCGGAGAAATTTATACTATAAATTATACACAAAGCAAAATATCTTGCCCACTTTGTTTTTCAAGTAATATAATGACAAATGAAGAAGCTGGATTTTGTAAATGATAATTTATAAAATAACATGAATGTACTTAAAAGTATATCCATGTTATTTTGTTAAGCTTTATTATATAACTAAATAGAATTTATTATAAAGCTATTTTAATAATTAACGTTTTATATTTTGATAAAACTTTTTATTACTAGGTTTATTTGTAACTTTCTTTTTAGAAACAATTTTTTTATTTTCAACTTTAGGAGAATCATCCTTAAGATTTGTATTTTTATTACTAAGTATATCTAATACGAATTTTTGAATAATCTTAGCAGTTCCAGATTTATTTATGTATCCAGAAGAAGTTTGAGTAGCAATAGCTAACTCATAAAAATCTACACCTTTTATTTCATCTTTAAAATTTATATGAAATGTATATTTAGAGTCTTTACTTTCTAATATTAAAGTCTCTTGATCAAGAGATATACTCTTAAATAAATTTGGATTTGCAAATTGTAATAAGTCCATTAAATCACCTATGTCTTTCTATAATTTTCATTTATTAATATTACCATAAAATTAGTAAATACTCAAAATATTTAAAGACATATTTATTTATTATTAAGATATAAAGTGAGAATTATTAACAAAAAAATATAAAATACTAACTGAAAATATATAATTATCAACAAAATAGTGAAATTTATTAACACAAAAGAATATTTTATTAACAAAAAATACCATTAAATATACTTTTAAGCAAAGTAACCTGCTATAATATAAATATATAAAGAGAATTTATGGTAAGGGTTTTAGGGGGAATACGATTAATGATAGATATTTTAAATGCAATTAATGACTATATATTAGTTATTAATAAAGATGGATTAATAAAGTTTTGTAACCAAACTTTATTAACTAAATTAAAGTATAATAATAATGAATTAGACAATATAAATATAAATACTATATTATTTAATAAGAATTTTGATTTTATGAAAAATGTTAATACAAATAAAAAATCTGACATTGAATTAATTCTTTACAACAGAGATAAAGAAAAAGTATTGCTAACCAGTAATATAATTAGTAATACTTTTAATTGCGAAAAATCTATATTTATCATATCTAAAAACATAGAAGAAGTATCACACATAGAAAGTATCAAAAATGAATTTTTCACAAATATATCACATGAATTTAAAACACCATTAAATATAATACTTGGAACTATGCAGTTGTTAGAACGAAATATAATTGAGGATAATATTATATCTAAAAATGAAATAGACTTAGAAAGATATACTAAATGTATAAAGCAAAATTCATATAGATTATTAAGACTAGCAAATAATCTTATAGATATAAGTAGAATAGAAACAGGATATTATGAATTGCAACTTGGAAATCATGATATTATAAATATAATAGAAGAAATAACTTTATCGGTATCTAGCTATATGGAAGAAAAGGGCATAAATCTTATATTTGATACAGATTCAGAAGAAACAATACTAGCGTGTGATCCAGATAAAATAGAAAGAATTGTACTTAATTTACTTTCAAATGCAATTAAATATACAGATCATGGTGGGAAAATAAACGTTTATATGAAAGTTATTGATTCTAAAGTAATTGTTTCTATAAAAGATAGTGGCAGTGGTATTAGCAAAGAAAAATTACCATACATATTTGAAAGATATGTACAAGATGATAGTCAATACAGTAAAAGGTGTGAAGGTAGTGGAATAGGATTATCATTAGTAAAATCATTAGTAGAAATGCATGGAGGAAGTATATATGCTAAAAGTGAGCTTGGAGTTGGCTCAGAGTTTATATTTGAGATTCCAACTAAACTAGTAGAAGTAAATGATATTGAATATGTAAAAAAAGATAAAGAACATTTAAGAATTGAAAAATGCAATGTAGAATTTTCAGATGTTTACTCAGTTTAATAAATATACATAGTATTAAAGCTCTGGATTAATCAACCAGAGCTTTAATATTATGTAATAACAAATCCACCATTTGGACTTATTACTTGTCCTGTTATAAAGTTAGAATTATCACTTGCTAAAAATAGTGCACAGTTTGCAATATCTTCAGGAGTTCCAAGTCTCATTAGAGGAGTTTCGTCTTTAAGAATTTCTAATATTTCATCACTTACATTATTTATCATATCTGTTTGTATAATACCTGGCGCTATACAATTAACTTGAATATTAGAAGGGCCTAATTCTTTAGCAAGAGCCTTCGTCATACCTATTACAGCTGCTTTTGATGTTGAGTAATGAACCTCATAAGAACCACCAACCATTCCCCAAATAGAAGAAATATTTATTATTTTACCACTGTGCTCAGGTATCATATATTTAAGTGCCATTTGAGTAGTGTAGAAAACACTATTTAAATTAACATTAATCATTTCATGCCAATCTTCATTTGTTATATCTGTAAATAACTTATCTTTACTCATGCCCGCATTATTAATTAATACATCAATTTTTCCAAACTCACCAATACAAAACTTAATCATTGAATTTACTTCATGTACATTAGACACATCTGCCTTATAAAGAGTTACAAAACACCCCTCAGATTTTAATTCATTATAAAGTTCGCTAGCTTCTTTTTCAGATTTATTATAATTTATTAATACATTGTATCCGCTTTTAGCAAATAGCTTTACCATTGCACGACCGATGCCACGAGATGAGCCTGTTATTAAAGCTGTTTTATTATTCATATATTTATCCTTTCTTATGTAATAAGATATATCTAATTATATGACAATTAGTTTAATTTTTAAAGGGTTTAATATTTATATTACGTTGTTATAAACAAAAATTAAGACCTCGTGAAATACGAGGCCTTCTTAATTAAACTTAAAAATAACTTTAGAAAAATCATAATTTAAATGTTTAAATGAGATTTGTTTCTATGCACAAATAATAATATCGTTTTTAAAGATATAGTCACTATAGAAATCTTCTACTAATTCATGAA